>NZ_JAUOPW010000026.1:0-57861 GCF_030547795.1 Colwellia sp. 5_MG-2023
TTTTATTTCTACCGTCAACTATTATTTATCAAAAAGTTCAATTATTTGTTTAAGTGCTCAACAATGATACAAAGCTTGTAAATACTGTGGTTTAAATAACCAAGACTCTTTATAATCTACACTTATCTATAAGCGTATTTATTAATATTGTTTGTAAGTGAGTAGTTAAGTAGCTAAATATTAAGCAAACAAACTACTCTTTCTAAAAAAAGCTTATCACTCATAAAATTTCAGTTATAATGGACATTCTTCTGGGGTGTTTGTATGTGACTATGTCCCTGAGCCGATAAGTTTTACCTTAGGAAGTTGATTATTAGCTATTGTGCAAGCCCGGCTCGTATCGGGAAGCCTACGGTTGAAATGATACTTCCGCCCTGAACACACGGTGTTCAGGACTACGGTTTACTGCGGCACTCTGGAAGAGCCTTCCTAATATATATAATTTCAACAACACTTAAGAATAAACTTCCGCGCCACCTCTAGAAAAGCACACGGTGTTCAGAGCTACGGTTTACTGCAGCACTCTGGAAGAGCCTTCCTAATATATATAATTTCAACAACACTTAAGAATAAACTTCCGCGTGAAGTGGCATAGTTAATTTGGCCACCTAATTAGAGGTGTTATTATACACCTCATCAAACTTTAGGTGACACTATGAAAAGAAGAACAAGACCCAATTTCACACCAGAATTCAGACTTGAATGTGCTCAGTTGGTCGTTGATAAAGGCTATTCAGTTATTGAAGCTTCACAAGCCATGAATGTGGGAAAATCATCACTCGATAAATGGGTTCGTCAGTTAAAAGGTGAGCGTAATGGCATCACAAGTAAAGCAACACCATTAACACCAGACCAGCTTGAAATTCGTGAGCTCAAAAAACGTATTGCCCGTATTGAGGAGGAAAAGGAGATTCTAAAAAAGGCTACGGCTCTCTTGATGTCGGACTCGCTGAACAGTTCACGATAATCAAAGCCCTTAAAGGGAGTCACGCTGTTAAACGTTGCTGTGAGGTATTCGAAATACATCGCAGCAGCTATAAGTATTGGGCAAAGCAAGCGAGAAGCATTAAACCTGAAGAGGTTGAAGCGTTGGCTATGGTGAAAAGCATTTACGCACAAAGTAATAGCTCCGCTGGTGCTAGAACGATTGCCGGTATTGCTACTACCAGAGGCTTGCCCTTAAGCCGTTATGTGGCAACTCGTTTAATGAAAGAACAAGGCTTAGTGAGCTGCCAACTCCCTAGCCATAAATATAAGAAAGCGAAACAAGAGCATGCTGCGATACCGAATACGCTTGAACGTCAATTTGCAGTAATAGAACCTGATCAAGTTTGGTGTGGTGATATCACCTTCATTTGGACAGGAAATCGTTGGGCTTATCTCGCGCTTGTTATGGATTTATTTGCACGTAAACCCGTTGGTTGGGCTATGTCTAACTCGCCTGACACGAAGTTAGCTGCAAAAGCATTAACGATGGCATTTGAATCAAGGGGTCGACCAAAAGGTGTTATGTTCCACTCAGATCAAGGCAGTACTTATACAAGTAGAAACTATCGTCAATTATTATGGCGATATCAGATTGAACAAAGTATGAGTCGTCGTGGTAATTGTTGGGATAATAGTCCAATGGAGCTGTTCTTTAGAAGTTTAAAAACAGAATGGGTGCCAACAACGGGTTATCGTTCATTTACTGAAGCTGAAAATGCAGTTGTTAAATACATTATTGGATATTACAATCAGGTTAGGCCTCACAGCTATAACGGTGGACTAACACCAAATGAGTCAGAGAAAAGATACTGGCTTGAATATAAATCCGTGGCCAAAATTAGTTGACCACTACAGCGCCACCTCTAGAAAAGCACACGGTGTTCAGAGCTACGGTTTACTGCAGCACTCTGGAAGAGCCTTCCTAATATATATAATTTCAACAACACTTAAGAATAAACTTCCGCGCCACCTCTAGAAAAGCACACGGTATTCAGACTACGGTTTACTGCGGCACCCTGAAAGAACCTCTTTATATTAGTTAAGTAGTAATAGGTAATCAAAACAAATTTCCGCGCTATCTCTAGAAAAGCACACAATGTAGAATAGTATGGTCAACTTCGCTACCTAGGTAAAAATTTTCTCCTTATACTTATAAGTAGACAACCTAATAACCACTGGCAAAATGAATGGTTATTTGTAATATAAAATCTTAACTCTTACTTTTATTATTCCCTTTAATTATTTAAAGATTGAATGTACATGATCGTTAAATATTACTTTTTATTAAACGTGTTCAAATAGGCTTGAAGTTATTATTTAAGCTGCTATATTGGGCCTATGAAAACACCTATCTCAGTATTTTATTATATTTTATTTTTAGGGAGCTTCGCCCTAAAATTCCCCGTTTAAACGAGCGTACCTTTACGCTCGTCTGTATTTCCAGATAAAAACTAAACACACAGCATTTATTTAATGGTTCTTTTTTAAGTTCGCTTAATAAAGAAGGCTTAATTGTATCCATATTTTCTAGAACTGTTTATTTCATAAAATATTTAGCTAACTCATTATAACTATCTAAGGAGGGTATTTTATTTGATTTATTTTCTATAATTTTTAGTTTTTGCAAAAAACATACGTAATTAATCTGTAATTTATTATTAGGTGATAATATGTCTAAAAATGAAAAGAAAAAGCCCGTATTAACGTTAAAAGAAAAACGTAAATTGAAAAAAGAATCAAATACTACTCAAGTAGTAAAACCGAGAAAAAGAAAAGGTTAAATTTACTGGGCGCCAATTGTAGTGGCGCCCTTTTATTTTCTTTTCCACAAAATAACGTCAACGACCGCTGATTCGCTAACGACTACTCAATTGAGTACCTTTCTCTATTTTATATACCCTGCCTCAACAAAAAGTAAATTTAATAAAAAGTGCATAAACCCCATAAATTACTACGTAAACAGTTGTAAAATAAATAAATTTCATATTTTTCATTATAAATTTAATGATTTATACTTTAAAAGATTAAAGCCATTTAGACGTCTAGGCGTAAAAAAGATAGAAAAGTGATTCCTATAATAGTAAACTGCATCTATATATTGTATTAATGTTAATTTTTATCTTTTTTATCTACTTTTTAAATAACTATTTACTAAGCGAGATAGGTTAAAGATTTAAACTGTTGAGGTTTTATGTCTACACACTTTTTTACTTCTGAGTCCGTTTCTGAAGGACACCCAGATAAAATTGCCGATCAAATTTCTGATGCGGTTTTAGATGCTATTATTGCGAAAGATAAATTTGCACGTGTTGCGTGCGAAACAATGGTTAAAACTGGCGTTGCTATTATTTCTGGAGAAGTAAGTACTAATGCATGGGTTGATTTAGAAACCATTACTCGTAATGTTATTAGTAATATTGGTTATACATCTTCCGATGTCGGCTTTGACGGTGAAACTTGCGGCATTATGAATTTAATTGGTCAGCAGTCACCAGAAATAGCGCAAGGTGTTGATCGCAGTAAGCCGGAAGATCAAGGCGCTGGAGATCAAGGATTGATGTTTGGTTATGCTACCAATGAAACTGAAACGTTAATGCCTGCACCATTATATTATTCTCATCGTTTAGTTGAACGTCAAGCTGAAGCCCGTAAATCGGGTATTCTTCCTTGGTTACGTCCTGATGCTAAATCACAAGTAACCTTTATCTATGAAAACAATAAACCTGTGGCAATTGATACTGTTGTTCTTTCAACTCAGCATAACCCTGATATTAAACAAGAGGATTTAGTTGATGCAGTTATGGAAAATATTATTAAGCATGTGCTTCCTGCTGAGTTTTTAACTAAAGATACTAAATATCACATCAACCCAACAGGCCGCTTTGTTATTGGTGGCCCAGTAGGCGATTGTGGCCTAACAGGTAGAAAAATTATTGTTGATACTTATGGCGGCATGGCGCGTCATGGTGGTGGTGCTTTCTCAGGTAAAGATCCATCAAAAGTGGATCGTAGTGCAGCATATGCTGGTCGTTATGTTGCTAAAAATATTGTAGCAGCAGGTTTAGCTGATCGTTGTGAAATTCAAATATCATATGCTATAGGTGTTGCTAAACCTACATCAATTTCTATCGATACCTTTGGTACAGGTAAAGTAAGCGAAGAACGCTTAGTTGAACTTGTTCGTGAACACTTTGATTTGCGTCCTTACGGCATTACTAAAATGTTAGATTTATTACATCCTATGTATCAACAAACAGCTGCGTATGGACATTTTGGTCGTGAACCTTTTGAAATGACTGTAGGTGACGATACATTTACTGCATTTAGTTGGGAAAAAACGGATAAAGCTGATGATTTAAGAAAATCAGCTGGAATTTAGTTAAAAGCTTTATTCATTAAAAACTGAAACAAAGTAATAAAACCAGCACTTGTGTATAAGCAGTGCTGGTTTTTTGCTTTTCTCCATTGAAAAACAAATATAGTACTAAATAGTTCATAGGGAGTATTGTTTTTATCATTTATGCCCTTATCTTTTAACTATATAGTCCCATACATTAATTAGTATTAACCAGCATGCCTAAAACACGTATTTACCAAGATAGTGAGCTAACTTTAAATGACACAGTGAAATTATCTGATGATGCCTTCGGTCATATTGTCAGAGTGTTACGTTTATCAGAAGGCGATACTGTTGCCCTGTTTAATGGTAAGGAGGCTGTACAATACACCGCCCAATTAGTCGATGTAAAAAAGAAAGAAGCAAGTGCAAAAATCATCGAACAAAAAGTAATAACAAATGAATCTCCAATAGATATTCATTTAGGGCAAGGTATTTCTCGTGGCGATCGTATGGACTACACTTTACAAAAGTCAGTAGAACTAGGGGTTAGTAAAATTACGCCATTATTTACTGAGCGTTGCGGAGTAAAGTTATCAGGTGAGCGTTTAGCAAAAAAACATGACCAATGGCAAAAAATAGTCATTAGCGCTTGTGAACAAAGTGGTCGTTGCATAGTGCCAGAAGTTACAGAACCTATGTATTTAGAAGATTGGTTAGCACAAGAAACCAACTCGCTTAAATTAAACTTACACCCTAAGGCTACACATTCTATTATGACATTACCCGTTGATAGCACTGAAAATGCGCTTCAGGTTAGGTTATTAATAGGTCCTGAAGGTGGATTAAGTGATGAAGAAATAAGCAAGGCGAATACAGCTGATTTTCAAGACATATTACTTGGTCCTAGAATTTTAAGAACAGAAACTGCGGCACTAACCGCAATAACGGCATTACAATGTCGTTTTGGTGATTTAGCATAAATCATTACCAAGTTACTTAACTAAATAACATACAGATAGGATATAAAATGACAATAGAACAACCTAAAACCATAAAGCTCGGTATCGTAATGGATCCTATCAGTGAAGTTAAAGTAGCTAAAGACTCTTCTATGGCGATGATGCTAGAAGCACAGAAGCGTGGCTATGAAATTTACTATATGGAAATGAAAGATTTATATCTAGATCGTGGTCAAGCTCGTGCAAATACTCAGAGAATAAAAGTATTTGATGACGCTAATCATTGGTTTGAATTAAGCGACCAACAGGATATTCCACTGAGTGATCTTGACGCGATTTTAATGAGAAAAGATCCTCCTTTTGATACTGAATTTATTTATGCCACTTATATGCTTGAGCGTGCAGAAGTAGAAGGTACATTAATCGTCAATAAACCACAAAGTTTACGTGACTGTAATGAAAAGTTATTCACTGCTTGGTTTGCAAACCTAACTCCTCGTACTTTAGTTACCAGAAATGATGTTCAAATTCGCGCTTTCCATCAAGAATTAAAAGATATTATTATTAAGCCACTAGACGGCATGGGTGGCTCTTCTATTTTTCGTATAAAAGAAGATGATGCCAATGTAGGTGTCATCATAGAGACCTTAACTAATCATGGGCAACAGTACGCGATGGTACAAGAATATATGCCTGAAATAGTTGAGGGTGATAAACGTATTCTTATTGTTAACGGTGAACCAATGCCTTATTGCTTGGCCCGTATTCCTGCTCAAGGAGAAACTCGTGGTAATTTAGCTGCAGGTGGCCGTGGGGTCGCACGTCCGTTGAGCCCTAGCGATAAGCTCATTGCCGACACTATTGCGCCAGCGCTTAAAAAACGCGGTTTATTCTTTGTTGGTCTAGACGTTATTGGTGATAAGGTTACTGAAATTAACGTCACTAGCCCAACGTGTATACGTGAAATAGAAGCAGCTTACCCCATTAATATTAGTGGTAAATTAATGGATGCTATTGAAGACAACATCCGTAAAAAATAAACTTAATATTTTACTCTTATCAATTTAGATAAAATATTATTTAGCATATGTAGTGTAAACTTTCTGTTTAAAACAATCTATAAAAGGTAAATAGATGAAAAGCTTAGAGAATCAATTTTTAATTGCTATGCCATCATTAGCCAATGACTATTTTAATAAAACCGTAACTTACATTTGTGAGCATAATGACCAAGGTGCTATGGGCTTAATTATCAATATGCCAGTCAATATCACCTTACATGATTTATTAAAGCAAATTGAAGAGAATGATCGAGAAGAAAGCAATAAAAATATCGCCAACCAGAGCACTGATGATGCATCTGAACAATCACTTGCACATCCCCCTATGTCTGAAACAGATAACGATAGCGACAACATCTTAGTAGATATCAGCTTAGAGCAACCCGTACTTTCTGGCGGTCCTATATCTCAGAACCGTGGTTTTGTTTTACATCAAACACAACCGGGTTGGAAAAGCTCTTTAGCGTTAAGTGAAGACATAATGATCACCACCTCGAAAGATATTTTAATGGCATTAGGTACAGATAAAGCACCTGAGCAATTTATGGTAACCCTAGGCTATGCCGGTTGGGGTCCAGGCCAACTTGAGTCGGAATTAAAAAGTAACGCTTGGCTAACAATTGATGCTGACAGTGATATTTTATTTAACACACCAATTGAACTACGTTGGAAAAAAGCGACACAAAAACTCGGAATAGATATTGCGCATCTTTCTTCTGAAATTGGCCATGCATAATGACTAAAAAAATAACAAAAGAAATAAGTCAACGTACCATTATTGGTTTTGATTTTGGTAAAAAGTATATTGGTGTAGCTGTCGGTCAAGAAATCACAGGATCTGCTTCGCCATTAGGATCGGTTAAGGCGACTGATGGAATTCCTCATTGGGATTCCTTATCAGTATTTTTAACAGAGTGGCAACCAGATTTAGTTGTTGTTGGTTTGCCTCTTAATATGGATGGTAGTGAACAACAATTAACGAAAGATGCTCGAAAATTTGGTAATAGACTTGCTGGACGCTTTGGCTTAAAAGTCGAATTTCAAGATGAAAGACTGACGACAGCTGACGCAAAAGAACAATTATTTGCACGTGGTGGCTTTAAAAATTTGAAAAAAGATAATATCGATGCAGAATCGGCAAGGCTAATTATTGAAAGCTTCTTCGAGCAAAGCTATCAATAATAGCTATTCAATAACTCACTAGTTTACTTAACAGTTAGCGACTTGAATAAACATCAAGAATAAGATAAATGTTCTTCAGCTATACTGATATCTTTGTATAAAAACTTTGTTGAAATACTTAGCTGGCAAACCTTACTAAAAAACTATACTGATGGTAATCAAATGACTACACAAAAACACTTCTCGCACGTTAATGGAAAAATGCTAGTAGAAGATATTCCACTTAGCGATATAGCAAAGCAAGTAGGCACACCTTTTTACTGTTATTCAAATACAGCTATTAGCGAAAATTATAAAGATTACCAACAAGCATTCTCTACGGTATTGCCTGATCAAGACACACTTATTTGTTACGCAGTTAAAGCAAATGGAAATCAAGCCGTTTTATCAACATTAGCGAAATTAGGCTCAGGTGCAGATGTTGTATCAATAGGTGAAATAAGCCGAGCACGTGCCGCAGGTATTCCAGCGAATAAGATTGTTTATTCCGGTGTAGCAAAAGTTGAGCCGGAAATAGAATATGCATTAAACGAAGGTATTTTTCAATTTAACGTTGAATCAGAGCCAGAGCTAGAACTCATCAGCCAAGTTGCTGTTCGTCTAAATAAAGAAGCCGCTATTGCCTTTCGTATAAACCCGGATGTTTGTGCGAATACGCACGCTAAAATTTCTACCGGTAAAGCTGAGAATAAATTTGGTGTTCCTATTAGTAAAGCTCGCATTGCATACAATAGAGCGGCTTCGCTTCCTAATATAAAGGTACAAGGGGTTGATGTTCATATTGGCTCCCAACTTACCAAAATTGCTCCTTTTGAAGAAGCTTACAAGCGTATTGCCCAGTTAATTATTGATTTAAGAAGTGATGGTCATAACATTAGCGTTGTTGATATTGGCGGTGGTTTAGGTATTACCTATAATGATGAAGTGATTCCAAGTAAAAAAGAATATGCTTCAATAGCCAAAAAGCAGCTAGGTCATTTGAATTGTAAAATAATAATTGAACCAGGACGCTCTTTACTCGGCAATGCCGGTATTTTAGTTGCTAGCGTTGTGTATGTTAAAACAGGTGAAGAACGCCAATTTCTTATTTTAGATGCAGGCATGAATGATATGATCCGCCCAAGTATGTATGAAGCTCATCATGAAATTTTGGCAGTTGATCAAAGCCAAACTGCACTTAAAGCGTATGATGTGGTTGGCCCTGTTTGTGAAACAGGTGACACCTTTGCCAAAGCACGCCAAGTGCATGAGTCAAAATCAGGTGACTTAATTGCTATTATGAGCTGCGGAGCTTATGGAGCAGTAATGGCGTCCACTTATAATACACGTATGCTAGCACCCGAAATTATGGTAAAAGGATCTGACTTTGCCGTTGTCAGAGCACGACCTAATTATGATGAAATCATAAACGCAGATTCTGTGCCTAGTTGGGTATAACGATAAGTTACCATGTAAATACAGCTAGAAAAATAAAGTTCAATAAAGAGATAAGTTACGTAACATTAAATATTAGTAGACTGTTTCGTAACTCATCCTTTGCAACTATCCTTTTGTAGCTAAAAGTCTCATCTAGGCTATTACAATGATTAAAATACGCAACAAACATCATCAAGCATACAAGTAACAACCCAAACATTTTTGTAACCAACACGATTCAGTTGTTCTGCAGCAAATGTAGCTCTAGCTCCTGTAGCACAATGAATAAAAATAGCTAAATTCTCATCTGGATACATTTGCAACATTTTCATTTCTAACAATCCGCGAGGGATATTAATAGTACTATCTCCTGACCTTTCAGCGAACTCTGCAGGCTCTCTCACATCAATAATAATACCATTCTCAAGCTTGCATTTTACTACAGCATCGGCTGCAGTTATGGTATTAAGTGATTGTCTTGCCTGAGCAATAACTTCAGGAATTGTTTTTAACATATTTATATCCTCAATTAAATTTTTTACTCTATTAATGGTTATCTACATTCAGTATTACTGTCTTTCAAACCTAGCTTTTTTAAAACAATCATCATTAAACACCACTTGCTGAATGCGGATTGTAATAAATTAAAACCAATAAACGCAGTAAACCATACCCAATTTGGGGAGTGATATTGTGTAAGCAGTAATGAAACTAGAATCATTACGCCTACGATCAAACGAAATACATCATTCACTGTCATGATCTTATCCTTGTAATCTCTATAGCGGTTATCACTTTTTATCAAATATATTTTCTTAATATAAAACAACCTTTAAATTAGATTATACTAAATTAACTTTATCTTATATAATATATATTAGCCTTTACTAAATTAAAGTACAATAGTAGACTAAAATAAAATTAACGGATGAAATTTGTACAAAATATGAAAGCAGATCAAAAAAAGTTACTGGAAAGTGCGCAGCATGTTTCAACAATACTTAAGCAACTTTCTAACCCTTATCGATTAATGGTGTTGTGTTGTTTAGCTGATGGCGAGCTAACCGTTGGAGACTTGAATGAACAAATAGATTTATCACAATCGGCACTATCACAACACTTAGCAAAATTAAGAGAAAGTGAAATAGTAGCAACTAGACGTGAATCTCAAACAATTTATTATCGAATTGCCAATCAAAAAATATCGTATTTATTAGACGTTTTACAAACACAATTTTGTGAAGATATCTAAGTTATTGCCATTGCTTCTATCGAAGGAAAGTTAACTAAACATGCAAACACCAAGCAACTTAACATCGACATTGCTAAAAAGAACATTAAACAGCAAAATACCTTTCATCTTGCTAATGTTATCTATAATCGCCGGCATAATGGCATTGAACTATACGCCACGCGAAGAAGAGCCACAGATTGTGGTACCTATGATAGATATTATAGTCAGTGCCCCAGGGGTCAATGTTCAACAAGTAGAACGACTCGTCACAACACCGCTAGAAAAATTATTATCACAAGTAACTGGGGTTGAGCATGTTTATTCAGTTACCAACAATAGCCAAACTATAGTCACTTTACGATTTCACGTTGGCGAAAACCGTGAAAAAGCATTACTTAATACCTACAACAAACTTCACTCCAATACAGATAATATTCCCTCTATTGTCAGTAATTGGCGTGTGAAACCCATAGAAGTAGATGATGTACCTATTGTTATGCTCGGTTTATGGAGTAGCGATAGTGAAACAGTAGACGACTACAGTTTACGTCGGTTAGCTGAAGAAGTTAGCACCTTCTTACAAGCGATAGAAAGCACAAGTGAAGTGAATATTGTTGGCGGGCGCTCAAGAGAGATTCAAGTCAATTTAAACCCTGAGCAAATGACTGCCAGAAAAATAGCAATGAACGAGGTATTGAATGCGATTCACTCTTCAAATGCTTTACAGCATCATGGCAATATTACTTTAGAGAACCAATCTTTTCGTCTTGAAAGTGGTGATGTTTTCAGAGACATAGAAACGTTAAAACAAACGCCTATTAATGTTATTGATGGCAGTGTGGTGCTACTTAAAGATATCGCGACTATTATCGATGGACCTAGCGAGCAAAATAATTACACTTGGATTGACTTCGCTAACGAATATCAACAAGAGCACTATTCTCCTAAGAACCGTTCATCAGAAGCAATAAAATTTCCTAATAATGGTGATCACCCTCTTGTGACTATCAGTGTTGCCAAACAACGTGGTAGTAATGCTGTAAAAGTAGCACAAGCAGTGCATGATAAAATTAATGAGCTACAAAAAACGATATTTCCAGCAAATGTTCATGTACAAACTTTACGTGATTATGGTGAAACTGCTAACGAAAAAGTAAACAACCTCACTACAAGTTTAGCGTTTGCCGTATTTACCGTTGTCGTTTTTATTGCTGTTTTTTTAGGTTGGCGCTCGGCTCTTGTCGTAGGTTTAGCAGTACCTATTTGTTATGGCATAACCTTATCGCTAGATTTACTCTTTGGTTACACTATTAATCGCGTGACACTCTTCGCTTTAATTCTTTCATTAGGTTTACTCGTTGATGATCCTATTACGGGTGTTGATAATATTGAACGTTACTTAAAAGAGAAAAGTGGTTCTTTGCAAGACAAAATTGTCGGTGCAATAAACGAAATTCGCGTGCCTTTATTAATGTCGACATTAACGATAGTACTAGCCTTTGTACCACTCGCTTTTATCACTGGCATGATGGGTCCTTACATGGCACCGATGGCGTTTAATGTACCGTTAAGCGTTATTAGCTCTACCTTAGTCGCTTTTTTAGTAACACCTTGGTTAGCCTCTAAATTTATCAAACCAAAAACAACGACCGATTTAGCGATCGCCGATAAAGGTAATCAAGGCTTTGAACAATTTTATCGTCGTATACTAACGCCTTTATTAGATAACAGGAAAAAAGGTAAATTTGTTTTATGGCTAGTATTAGGACTGTTTATTATTGCTGCCATGCTACCTGTATTAAGGTTAGTACCACTTAAACTGCTCCCCTTCGATAATAAAAATGAAGTACAAATTATTATTGATATGCCAGAAAGCGCTACCTTAGAGCAAACCGCTACCATAGCAAAAACAGTATCAAATAAAGTGCAGCAATTATCTGAAGTAAAGGCGATCGCCGCTTATGTTGGTACATCTTCGCCTATCGACTTTAATGGTATGGTTCGACAATATTATCAACGACAAACTCCTTACATGGCTGATTTGCGAATAATATTACTTGATAAAACAGAGCGAGAACATCAGTCTCACGCGATTGTTTTAAGATTAAGAGAACATTTAAAATCCATTAACACCTCGCTTTTTAAAGACAATGATATTCAAATAAAAGTAGTCGAAGTTCCCCCAGGACCACCAGTATTAAGTACATTAGTTGCTGAGTTATATGGTGATGAATTAACGCAATACAGTGAATTACAACAAGCAGCAAGCATAGTTAAAAAACGCTTAAAGCAAGAACCTCATGTGGTCGAGGTAGACTCTACTGTGGGTGATGACCAACCAAGATTACGCTTTATTACCGACAAAACCAAAGCAGCCTTATCAGGTATTTCAACACAAAATATTAACCAAGCTATCGCTGTTGCTAATAATGGCACTGTCGCGGGGTACTTACATGTTAACGAAGAAGCAACACCACTGGCCATTAATATTAAGCTTCCCATTGAGCAAAGAGAAACACTTGCCGATATTTATCGATTAACCATTAAAGGGCAAGCAGGCATAGTACAACAAACCACACCTCAAGGAATTGATATTGCACCTCAATCATTGGTATCGCTCGGAGAATTAGGTCAATTTGAGCAAGGTATCAGTGACAAAGTAATATTACATAAAGATTTAAGACCTGTGGTTTATGTCACAGCTGATATTTCCGGTAGAACCCCTGCTGCAGTGATTGCCGACATTAGTAGCGATCTACATTATCGTAATATCGAGGACAATATAGAGGAGAACTCCCCTGCTCTAGCTCAATCAAACGACTGGCAGAATCGTACTTTCTTAACAAGTGGTAGTGGTAACGCTTGGTATTTGCCTGACAATATCCACTTATCTTGGAGCGGTGAAGGTGAATGGCGTATAACCATTAGAGTATTTCGCGATATGGGTATTGCCTTTGCTTTTGCATTAACAGCTATATTTATTGTGTTAAGAATACAGACAGGCTCAGCAGCATTATCTGGCATTATCATGTCAGCTATTCCATTAACGGTTATTGGCATAATGCCAGGCTTTTTCATGCTAAACCAATTTGGTGAACGTACCATTGCCAATGCACCTGATTCAGTATTGTTTACCGCAACAGCCATGATAGGCATGATAGCTTTAGCCGGTATTGTTGTACGTAACTCTTTAATTCTCATTGAATTTATTACTCAAGCACGAGATAGAGGCGAGTCAATAAAAGAAGCATTAATTCAGGCGGGTTCAGTACGTATGCGCCCAGTATTATTAACAGCAGGTACAACGTTATTAGGCAATTTAATTATAACATTAGACCCTGTATTTAGTGGCTTAGCCATTGCTATTATTTTTGGCATCATCTCATCCACAATATTTACTTTATTGGTTGTCCCTATTGTTTACTTGTTAGTTTTTGACAATGAAAATCAACAACAATCATCAAACCATTCATCATTAGAACAACCAAATAAAGCGGTTATCTAGGAAAAAATATGACTAAAATTACCTCTCCAACAAATAATCAAAAAAATGTTAATAAAAGCACAGTAAAAAAACTACTACTGCCTGTTATCGCTCTGTTCGTGCTACTATTAATGGTCGCTTGGCTCGCTGGTTCATTTGATAAAAAAGTAGCTCCTTCGCTGAACAAAGATATCAATCAAGCGTCCAATCTCGCTAATTTTGATAAAACCAACACTTATACAGTCATTGAGAAATCTGAAGCGATATTCGAACCAGTTGCAGCCAGCGTAGAAGCAAAACAAACCACTATTATTTCATCACGTATGCTAGCTCGAATAAATACCATTGCTGTGAGAGCGGGTGATAAAGTAAAAAAAGGTGATTTATTAGTTGAGCTTGAACAAAGCGATTTACAATCACAAGTACTACAAACAAAGCAAAACATTATTGCCTTACAAGCACGCTATAAAGAAGCTAAACAGAACTTTGAACGCTCAGAAGAATTACTGGCAAAACAACTTATTTCGACATTTAATTTTGACAAGGCTAATGCGGATTACCAAAGTATTGTCGCTGAGCTAACCGCAGCCGAACAAAGGTTATCCCAAGCAGAAACTACGCTAAGTTATGCAACATTAACTGCGCCAATAAATGGTCTCATTGTTGATCGCTTTGCACAACCTGGCGACACTGCACAAGCCGGTGCTAAATTATTATCATTATATAACCCGTTACTATTACGTGTAGAAGCACAAGTACGAGAGCAATTAGCGCTAACCTTAACTCTTGAACAGAAAATTGATATTGAATTACCCAGTATTAACAAAACGATTACAGGTGAAATAGAAGAAATAGTACCTGCCGCGAATACAGGTTCACGTAGCTTTTTAATCAAAACACGCATTAAACATAATGAACACTTATTACCTGGCATGTATGCTCGTATGTTGATACCTGCTGGAGAGCAAGTAAGCCTAACGGTTCCATTAAATAAAATATCTCATGTTGGACAACTCGATTTTGTTTGGCTGAATGTGAATGGTACTGTGCAACGTCGTTTTGTGCGATTAGGTAAAATACAAGCCAATAATATGGTTACGGTCATTTCAGGGTTACAAAGTGGTGATGTAGTATTTACCCCGCTCTCTAAATAATATTGGCTTAATGTTAGCCAATACTCTCATCATTTTGAGTAGTATTGGCTACTTAAATACAGCGGGAGCAAAAGCAAAGTAGTCTAGCCCTTGATAACATCTAGGTAGTTACTTAAAATAGCCTACAACTTAATCTTTACCTCTTGGGATTCCCATGGCATTACCAGATAAATTTATATTCTCAATGAACCGCGTAAGTAAAGTGGTTCCGCCCAAACGTACCATTTTAAAAGATATTTCTCTCTCATTCTTCCCCGGTGCTAAAATTGGTGTTTTAGGCCTAAATGGCTCAGGTAAATCAAGTCTATTACGCATTATGGCAGGAATAGATAAAGAGTTTGAAGGTGAAGCAAGCGCATTAGCCGGAACAAAAATTGGTTATTTGCCGCAAGAGCCACAGCTAGATGAAGAAAAAACCGTTCGTGAAGTGGTTGAAGATGCAGTAGCTACGGTTAAAAATGCATTAAAACGTTTAGATGAAGTGTATAACGAATATGCAGAAGAAGGCGCTGATTTTGACGCACTAGCCAAAGAGCAAGGTCAACTTGAAGATATTATCAATACACAAGATGGGCATAATATTGACAATGTGCTAGAACGAGCGGCTGACGCTTTACGTTTACCACCTTGGGAACAAAAAATATCAGTACTTAGTGGTGGTGAACGTCGTCGTGTTGCTTTATGTCATTTATTATTACAAAAACCAGACATGTTGTTACTTGATGAGCCAACCAACCATTTAGATGCTGAATCAGTTGCTTGGTTAGAGCGTTTCTTACATGATTACCCTGGAACCGTTGTTGCGATCACCCATGATAGATATTTCCTTGATAATGTCGCCGGTTGGATCTTAGAGCTAGATAGAGGTGAAGGCATTCCTTGGGAAGGTAATTACTCTTCATGGCTTGAACAAAAAGATGCACGTTTAGCCCAAGAAAGTAAAAGTGAAAATGCCTTACAAAAAACCATTAAACAAGAACTAGAATGGGTACGTTCTAATCCAAAAGCACGTCAAGCTAAAAGTAAAGCTCGCATGGCACGCTTTGAAGAACTAAATAGTCAAGAAAATCAAAAACGTAATGAAACAAATGAGCTTTATATACCACCAGGTCCTCGTTTAGGTGATAAAGTTTTAGATGTGCATAACCTTAAAAAATCGTTCGACGGTCGAGTATTAATTGACGACTTAAGTTTTAGTATTCCAAAAGGCGCGATAGTTGGTATTATCGGTGCTAACGGCGCAGGTAAGTCAACTCTATTCAAAATGATGTCAGGTACAGAACAACAAGATTCGGGTACAATTGAAATTGGTGAAACAGTAAAGCTTGCCAGTGTTGATCAATTCCGTGATGACATGGATGATAACAACACCGTTTATCAAGAAATTTCTGAAGGACATGATATTTTAGAAATTGGCACATACCAAATACCAAGTCGTGCTTATTGCTCGCGCTTTAACTTCAAAGGTAATGATCAGCAAAAATTTATAAAAGACTTATCTGGTGGTGAGCGTAACCGTGTTCATTTAGCTAAATTAGTTAAAACTGGTGGTAATTTATTATTATTAGATGAGCCAACCAATGATTTAGATGTTGAGACATTGCGTGCTCTTGAAGAAGCTATTTTAGAATTCCCTGGTTGTGCTATGGTGATCTCTCATGACCGTTGGTTCTTAGATAGAATTGCTACGCATATTTTAGACTACCGCGACGAAGGTGAAATTAACTTCTTCGAAGGTAATTTTAGTGACTACGAAGCTTGGTTGAAGAAAACATTAGGTGCTGCAGCAATTGAGCCTCACCGTATCAAATACAAAAAAATCGGTTAAATATTTGCCACACTTAAAGATACATGCGTTAAACATGTATCTTTAAGTGCCTTTTGTTTAAAAGACAGCTATGCTGAAACTATAATTCATAACGATAATAAGTTTACATGGACAATAGACGACAATTCACCCGAGTATTATTTTCAATTAAAGCAGAGCTAAACATTGAAAATAATAGCTATCCGGTCTCTATACACGATATATCTCTTAAAGGTGCATTAGTAACTTTAGTAGAGCCTAAACAATCACTCAAAGAAAAGTTAGGCACGCTAACGTTTTTCTTATCTGACGGTGAATCTAAAGTTACTATGGATATTATCGTAGTTCACGAGCAAGAAAGCGAAATAGGGTTACACTGTGATGCTATCGATATAGACAGTATTACCCTGTTACGTCGCTTGATTGAGTTAAATCTAGGTGACAGTCAACAACTTGATAAAGAATTAAATCAACTTTCCCGAGTAGTATAGTACATTATCATTATTCACAAACTCCGTATTTAAGGATTCCTATGAACCATATTGTAATTTCATGTATTGGTGCAGACCAAACGGGTATTGTAGACACCTTGTCTAATGTTATTAAAGAGCATCAAGGTAACTGGCAAGTAAGTAGCTTACATCATTTATCTGGTTTTTTTGCCGGTGTAATAGAAGTTGCAGTGAGTGTAGATAAAACTCAAGCCTTAGTGACAGCAATTAACAATATTGAAAGTTTACATTGTAAAATTGAAATAGCTCACTCAGTTTCAGAAAAAATAAACGCTAACCTAACACTCGAGTTAACCGCAAATGACAGAGCAGGTATTGTACAAGAAATATCGTCTGTAATTCACCTTCAAGGCGGTAACTTAGTTAAACTAGTAAGCTCGCAAGCAAGTGCTGCTCATACGGGGCAACTAATGTTTAATGCTAAAGCTCACATTGCAATAAAAGCAGATGATGTAGATACACTAGTGGATGCTTTAGAAAATATTGATGATGACTTAATGGTTGATATTGCCAGAGCTTAACTGCGTTAATTTAAAGCTAAATTAACGCAGTTAATAAAAAAAACATTAAATAAAAATGGTTAAAATAGCGTGATAAATTCACAGGAAAGGGCTTGATAATAGAATACTATTACTTTTAAGCCCTCTAATAAATAGCAACTTAATACCTGTTTAATACGTACTCTTTTAGCGATGCTTGTACTGAGTAGGACAATACCCCCGAGAGACATCGGCACTGCGAAGTTTTATATGCTTTGTTGCACGCCCAGAAACACGAGAACGCCAAAGTTTAAAACTGCCCAACTTTAAATGACTACGCATAAAGCGAATAACGTCAGACTCATTCAAACCAAATTGTAGCTCTATCGCCTCAAACGGCGTTCTATCTTCCCACGCCATTTCAATAATTCTTGATTCACTTTCTTGAGATAATTTCATTGAGTACCCTTTATTTGTCAACAGAGTAAACATACGTACATTCTACACTTTTAGATCAAAAGGGAGTCATCTTAAACCGAGTTCAAGTTAAGTTACCAGTCGAGGGGAAATACAGTGGTAATATAAGCTATCAATTTAATGAATAAATTTTTTTAGCCGTAATGATGAGAAAAATCCTTTTATTTTAATTACAACTTTTGCCTCACTAATTAGTAGTGCTACAAGCTTAAAATAAGATGATACTTGTGGAAGAGCTTAGCCAGAATGTGTCTTCTCACTAGTTGAGCGTAGTTTTATATTTGTATAAAGACAAACATAGGGGTGCTGAAAATAACAGACTCCTGATAAAAATTGAGTAATTAAACTTAGCTAAAACTCATCATTAAAGGAGTCTAATTATCTTATTACCTATTTGAGCATTGTCATATTGTTATATCAAGCTATTACAATAGGTATATTGAGTATATTTAGAGTAGCTGTTCAGCTAATTTACGTTTAATTTAGAAACTTCAGCAACACTTTTCTTTGTTGAGTTGAAGCTACCTTCAATTACTGCACCCTCTTCAATACTGATAATTTCATGTTGGATGTCGCCATGCACCTTAGCACTTTTTTCAAGGACAACCTTTCTGGCCTTGATCGTACCAACGACTTTACCTTTAATAATCGCTTCATCTGCCACAATAGAGCCTTCAACCCAACCATCATTGCCGACGGTCAAATGATTGATATTGATATCGCCTTCTATTTTCCCTTCTAATTGCATTACGCCTTGGCTTGAAACATTGCCAACGATAGTTACATCTGAGCCTATGATTGAAGGAATAGCATTATTTGAAGTTTTTTTCATATTTGTTTCCACTTTAGTATCTTTGGTTACTTTCGTATCTTTAGTATCTTTGGTTACTTTAGGCGATATAATTTTAGAGAACATCTGTCAGAGCCCTTATCAATTTTACTGGATTAATCTGCTTTTTATCGAAGATAACTTCATAATGTAAATGAGTACCTGTGCTACGTCCGGTGCTCCCCATTAACCCGATAATATCATCTTTATCAACTTGCTGTCCTTTTTTTACTTTGATGCTGTGTAAATGACCATAGCGTGTCGTAAAGCCATTTTTATGGTCAATTTCAATAAAAATACCATAACTACCATTACGACCTGCTCGACGAACAATACCGTTAGCAGGAGAGTATATTTTAGTTTTTGGCCAGCCAGCCATATCAATGCCTTTATGCATTGCAGGACGAGTCATCATTGGATCACTTCGAATACCAAAATGGCTCGATATATAATATTTTTTTGCTGGAAATGCTCTAGGAACGTTACTAAGTGCCTCTTCAATATTAAGCAGAGAGACAAGTTTATTTAGTAAACTTTGATTATCGGCAGACATAGAGTCGAGAGCTAGATCACCTAAAGGTCCACCCTGCGCTTGTCTCGTCATATTTTGCAGTAACATATCAGGAGAGATCCCTGTTGACAAAACAGCGTTTGTCAACACTTGTTGTCGTTGACTAATTTGCTGAGCAAGCTGAGCCCGACTACTTACCTGATAATTTATAATATTTTCCAGCCTAACTTTTACGTTCTCTATACTATCCAGTACAACATCCGTTTGTTGGTTCGCTTTAGCTGTAGGTTTTTCACTTCCATCCTTCAATTCTGTATTTAAGATCTCAGACGATTTAATATCAGGACTTGTTTGGCTGGTTTGTTTTTCTGGTAGTACTAATGACATTGAATCAAGAATATTTTGTAAAAACTTTTGCTGCTTTTCTACTTGTTCTAGTTTTAATACCAGAGCGTTTTGCTTTTCTTGATAAGTTAATGATAACTGATTCAGAGAGTTTCGAGATTCACCTAGCTCATTTTTAGTTAATGATATTTTGTCATTAAGCGTAAAATATTCCAAACTAGAAAAGGCTAACCAAACAATACAAACGCATAAAACAACTACAAAGCTAAACTGCAGACGGGCAGAAGCGCTAATATATTTAATTTCACCGTCTTGACGAATTAATAATTGTCGACGCGGAAAAAGGTTCTTATAAATTTGTTGTATTTTTTTGAGCATGAGTTCGATTTAATATAAAAGCTAAAACATGAGTTCCTTGATAATATAACATCAAATCCCTGTAAAAAAAGAAATAATATCCTATTTTTATTTCATATATATATATACGGTTAAAAATCAAAATATAACAGTGTCATTAATAGCATAAAATCAGTTAGTATTGTTAGTTATTGAATTAACTTATTAATAGTTTCAAATAAATAGCTTTTCAATAACATCAATAAAGTATTAAAACGACTGTCTAAGTAGTCGAATCGCCTTTCGCTGAAATATGAAGCATGAACAAGGTCAGTTTTATTTGTATTGCTTGGTCAACTTTTATAGACACTTTTCTTTTGGCGTGAAGTCACTTTCAATAGTTTCTCCTTTAGCAAATATAAAAGCTATCGATAGATCTAATAATAAAATACTTTTATCTGAATGCGACATACACCATGCTTATCTCTACCACATTTTATTTCTATGCTATTTCAGCCCTTGAATAAACTCACAAGCATAGTTTTTTTAAGGTGCGCTAGCACAAGAAGAAACAAGCGCTAAATTGCACCTGATTACAATGTCAGTTATATGATCTACAACCAATTTTATATCCTTATTCAGTTTTTTGTTATGTTACCTACTAACTAAAAACCTTGTCTTATATTAATCCCAGTAAAGTTTGACGGATTAGCCTTTAGTAATTTTCCATAAAATCTACAGCCATTACAAAAGGCTTTTTATTACCTAATTTTTCTTTCCTAGTATTTCTTATACTGTTATTTTAAATAAACTATTTAGTAACTAGCTATTTACTAACTAACCAGATAGCTATTTCCCTGTTAAAACAGCTTCATAAACTAATGAAATAATACTACCGTATTTTCCAGTTTCAAATGCTTTACCTTTAAAGGTGTAATGCGTTTCATCACCTTCTACTAAACTGTGTCTAGCGTTAGTAAGCAATACAATAGCCAAATCATGTTCAGGGTCAATAACTGTCACTGTGCCTGTCCAACCAGTATGTCCGTAAGCTGATGGACTAGCATAAGGTCCAAAGTGCCATTTTAATGCGCCATTGTTATTTCGACGCCAACCTAAACCGTAACTACCATCGGTGTCTGCGGGTTTGATAAATTGGTCTAATACGCTCTGATCAAAAACCTGCGTACTTCCATAGCCGCCTCTATTTAAAAGTGTTTGCATTAATACCGCTATATCTGACGTTGTTGAAAAAACGCCTGCGTGCCCTGCTACACCAGAAAAAGAATGAAAAGCTTTTTCATCATGCACTTCACCTTGTAAAACATAACGACGAACATTGTCAAAATCTACGCGACCACCGCGTGTTGTACCATGAATTTCAGTTGCCGCTATTTGTTTTTTACTTTTACCTTTAGTTAAAGGATTAAATAACGTGTTATGTAAATCAAGTGGCTGATAAATATCAAATTCACAATATTGGTCTAGACTTTTCCCTGTGATACGTTCAATTAACATTCCCAGTAACATGAAGTCAGTATCACTATAAATATGCTTAGTATTCCTACCCATTGAAAATGGTACTTTAGTTAAAATAAGCTGTTTAGTTTTATCACTATTTTGAGAATAAAAAGCTCTGCCAAGTTTATTGTTTTTATCAAAAAAACGTACTTGAGGGCCATAGCCTGCACTATGAGTGAGTAAATCTTTAACACGTCGCGTTTCCCTACCTGAGCCACTATAATCGGGTAAATAATATGACAGTGGTTTATTGGTATCTAAACGACCTTCACTCACTAACTTCATTAAAGCAAAGTTAGTTGCAAACATTTTAGTATTTGAGGCAATGTCAAAAATGGTATTGGTTGTCATAGGTACAGGTGAAGCTAATAACTCGCCGCCATCACCATACTTTTGTGCATAGCCATAAGCCGTGCTTTTGATCACTTTACCATCTTTAATAACCATTAATGCTGCACCTGGAAAGCCTTGTTCGATATCCGCATTAATTTGTTTATCTACATTGATAAAGCGTTTGTCTTGTTTTTTACTATTAAATTCAAGCTCTGGAAATGGAATGATAATATTTAACGACGCTCCTTCTGGGAAAATATTATCAACTTTTAACGTGTTAACACCATTGATAGTACGGCGCTTCAAGCTATATTGATATCGTTCGCCTATTTCCATGCGTTCTCTAATATTGATTTTTTGACCATTAATATAGATATCTGCAGATAACGCATCGTTATTATCAATGATAATTTCACCTGAGCCACGATAGCTTTTAAATGTAGTACGGTCATTAACCAGTTCTCGGGTACTTCGATCAATTTCAGGAAAACGTTGATCAACTTGGCCACGTTTTTGTGTAAGTAATACTTCAGGGGCAGCAGTTAACTCGCTCTTATATCGTTTTAATAAAGCAGTGGCTTTTTCAGGAAAATATTTTTCTAATAAGGCGAATATAGTAGCCACTGTTTTTGAGTCGGGTTGACCTGTTACTTTCCAAGGCACAAAGTGCATTTGAAATGCTGATAAAGTATCTAGTGTTTGAGCATCTAATTCGCCCGTTTCTACCACACCATAACCGTAACTTTTTAGTGCCGCTTGAATAAGGCCAGTATTCGCTTTTTCTTGTTCGAATATTTGCCAGTATTTATCTACTGTATCGGTTTCATACCAAGCACCAATCCCCGCCTGATAAAGTTGTTGCCATGGAAATCTTGGACCGGGATCATTTTTTCGTGTTGGGGTAATATCTGAATGACCAACAATCTGTGTAGGTGATATATCTGGGTTACGTTTAAGTATATCTTGTGAGAGTTTTATAATTAATTCGACTTGTTTCGGGTCGAAATCGGGGAATATACAGAGTTTACTCTCGCTATTTTCTCGTATATAGGTTGTCGTTTCATCGGCAACTTGTGCTAACTTTCGGCATTGCGGTACATTAACAATTTCAATTCCAATCGATTGATCGTTTAATTCAGTACGGCCTTGCCAATAACTTTTACCAGCATGCCAGGCACGTTGTGATTCAGGCACTAATTGGTAAATATTTAATTCATTTTCAGTATAGGTTTCATCATTTGTTTGTGGAATAAGGTAATGTGAGCTTACGTGACCTTTTTCTACTAACGCCTGCACTGATTTTTCATAATCAATGGCAGTGTAGTGCATAACTAAAAACTTTATTCGTTCACTGTAATTATGTGATGGCAGTGATTTTATTGGTAATGATGAGCAGCTAGTCAATAATAAGACACACGCAAGTAGTTGTCCTACTAAAAAGCACTTGGTGTTTTTACTATTAAAAGAAAAGAGTTTTTTTTTCATAATACTTGCCTATTCACTGCTGAGATTTCTGTTTTTGTAAAATCATAAAATAATAATCAAAAAGTAATAAGAAAAATCCCCATCTAATGACGGGGATTTCAATAATAACGTTAGCTAAAAACGTTAAAGATTCACTATTCGATTTTCAATTAAAAGCTAATTTTAGCTGATAATTGTAGACGACGTGGATTTATTAGACTACGTGCTTCACCAAACGTGGTATTTGATGCATACGGGTCGTAATCATAACCTGTTTGATTATCAAACACGTTAAATAGGTCTGCTTTAAATTCAAGCAAGAAATCATCATAAATAGTAAAGTTTTGGCTATAGTTTAAATCCATTTGCCAATGACTACTTTCACGACGGCTACCCGCAGTTTCAGCATAGCGTATTGTTGAGCTGCTAAAGCCGTATGCAGCGCCATCCCATTTCTCCCATACATCACCTGATTGGTAGACAAAGTATGCACCGATATTAGCTTCCCAATCCGTTGTGTAATAACCATAAGCTTTAAACACATGTGGTTTATCACCATTTAATGTACCGTATTTACCATCCCAAACTTGACGACCTGCGCCATCAGCAAGGTTTGATGAACCAATAAATAAGTTAGCATCGCTATCGGCACCAGTAACATCTTGATCATAATTACCATAATAATGACTCCACACATAAGAGGCATTAAAGTATGTTCTATCACCGATATATTCAGCTTCTAAACTCACTTCCCAATACTTAGTGAAGGCATCATCCAGTTCAGCAATAACGTATGATGAACCACCTACTTCGGCGCGCATTGCGTCTAAGTTTTCGATATAAAGTCCTTTTTCAGCAATATGTGCTGGCACACCACCAAATGGACTTTGGTAATCACCTAACAGACGATCTGTGTTTGCTGTATCTTCCCAGAAATGATCACCTTTACGATGACGTACATGGCCACGTAAATATAGGTTATTAGACATTGATTTAGTTGCACCAATGGTAAATTCATCAATACTACGAGGTGTCATATCATCTTGGAAAAACTTACCAGAAGAGCCTGCACGTGCTTCAGATTCAATGTAATCACCATTTTCATCAAAATCAACATCTAATGCAGCACGCGTATTTCGTGCCCACGAAGCGGCACGCGCTAAAGAAGTTGCTTCAGGATTATATTTTGCGTAATTAATAAATATAGACGCATCCTCTTCATAATTCCAAGTAGCTCCTAAACGCGGCTGAATCATATCTTTAAAGTCAACGGTATACATTTCATATTTTTCACCAGGTGCGAGTTCATACCCTGACACATTTGATGAATTTTTTCTAAGACCTTGACCATATAATACGTCTTTGCTGATTAATACACCAACTTCGAAAATAAAATCACGGTACTCTATTGAATCATTAATTTCAAAGTTAAAGCTTTCACTAGATGATTCAATTACTGGTACGCTAGCACCCGAAGCATCTTGTAAGCTCATTTGTTCGGTAATAGTACGATAATAAATTGGCGTACCATCAGTTGCTGTTTCTTGACCACCAATATATTGCAGAGATCCCCAACCATTTGAAAAACGGCTAATTTCTTCAGTACCTTCAGCCCATTTAAAGCCGAAATGAAGTGTGTGGTATGCAGGACCCCATTCAAATTCATGATCTAAAGATAGCTCTAAACTATCGCGGTAGAAATTTTGTTCATTAATTGTAGAAGCAGCGCCAATAGAGCCGCCACCCGTTAGAACACCTGCCTCATCAGTATAACCATATTGGTTAATTAATGCCTGAGCGCCGGCACTATCAAAATCGGCATTATCAGCTTGCAAGTTTGGTACTGAAAATAAACCAAGGTTATCTAAATTATTTAAATCTAAAGAGTCACCTAAAGACGGGGTAACGCCTGATAATAATCTATCTGGGCTACCAGCAGTTTCAAGGGTAAATTCACTGTACTGGAAATTAAAGGTTGTCATATCATTAATAATATATGAACCTTCAAACGTTAAAATATCTTGATCCGCTTGTGAGCCTTCAGAAGTACTATCAGCACTAAATGCTTCTATTGACTCACCCGTCAGGGTTTTATCAGAGGTACGGTAACTAAAGTTTAATAATAAATCATCTACTGGTGCATAAGTTAATTTACCAAAATATTCTTTACGTTCACTGCTGTAATCTTTTGTTTCACCGTAAGCGGTTTCTTTGTTTACGCGATCTTCTTCTGGTTGATAAAATGAACCATAGAAAAATAGTTGATCTTTAATGATAGGACCACTTACGCTACCCGTTAACCAACTTTTATTTGTATCGAATGAAGTACCATCAGCATCATCTTTGTCAGCAACAAAGTTTTTATCTTGAATTTTGTACTCTAAACTACCATGAAATTCATTAGTACCTGATTTTGAAATAGTATCAATTGAAAAACCACCAGAGCGGTTAAAGCCTATTGCTTTTGCTCCACCACGGTCAACAGTAACACTTTGTACATCATGCGTAGACGGCTCAGAAGCTAAAGTACCAAACATAGGTAACGATACATCAACACCATCAAAACCATACTTATTATCACGACCAGAGCCACCTGCAGATGGGCCCAATACTTCATTCTCAGAATATTGAACACCTGGAATTAGTTTCATTAAATCACGATAGTTAGTACCTGTTGGAATGCCTTCAACAACATCAGCACCAATAGAGTTAGTTAATGAAGAGTTACCTTCACGCACTATTGAAGAACCTGTAACCGTAATAACTTCAATTTTATTATCAACCGGTTCAAGTGCTAAATTTACTCTTGTTGATTGATCTAAGAATACTTCAACATTCATTCTACGTGTTGTGCCATCAGCAGAAACAAAGGTAAGTTCATAATTCCCAGGAATTAACGCTGGTAAATTGTAACTACCATCAGCGTTTGTTACCACACTACGTGGTTTTGGCATATTTTCACTTGAAGCGGTTACCTTAATACCACCAATAGCAAGGCCTGAGCCTTCAGCAGTTACATTCCCTTTAATGCTAGCAGACTGTGCGAATGTAGATACACCCAGTCCCATTGCAATGATAAGAGCTATTTTTTTTAATTTCATGTTTAACTTCTCCAACTTAATTATTATAAGAATTAAATACGCGCTGTGCTTACATTTTAATACAGGTATTTCGTTTTAAAATCCGTAACCTTTTTAAATGTAGAATTTTTATTCAGTGTTATTAACTTATCACAATAGTAATAAAAGTAAATATTTTATTACTATATATTAAAAATAAACAAATATATTATTATTAATATGTCTAAATATAATTTTTCAATTTTATTTTCAGGTGTTTTTCTGTCTTATATAATTTTTTACTAGTAATTCTTACTTATTAATTAAATAATAATATAAGTTTAAAAATAATTTATTACTGTAGGTAACAATGTCAGCACTTCTTAAAATTAAAGCTATTCAAAAGTCTCTTTCAGTAAGTGAATTAAAACTTGCCAACTTTGTATTAAAATCATCCAATGCAATCAGAGATTTATCATCGCAAGAGCTAGCCAATGTGATTGGAATAAGTCAATCTAGTGTGGTTAAATTTACCCAAAAACTCGGTTATAAAGGCTATCCAGCTTTTAAAATGGCTGTTATTGATGCTCTAAATAGTGAAGCAAGTAGTGCCCCAACCTTACATGGGGAAATCACCTTAGATTCTACATTAACTCAAATTGCGGATATATTACTTAACAGTAAAATGGCTGTGCTTTCTGAAACCAAAGCACTTAATGAACAAAGTGCTTTTGAAGAAGCAGTAAAGTTAATCACTTCTGCTAAGCGTATTTTAATCTGTGGCTTGGGCGGCTCAGCTTTGGTCGGTAAAGATTTCTCATACAAATTACAAAAGCTAGGTTTACCGGCCTGCGCAGAGCTGGACGGTCATGCACAATTAGCTTATGTATCAACGTTTAAAAAAAATGACTTAGTCTTTGCCATTAGTGAATCAGGCCAAACAAGAGAAATTAAAGCAGTTACCGCTCAGGCAAAAGCGAATAAAAGCTCAGTAATATCTTTAACCAAGTATGGCTCTACACCTGTTTCAGATAATGCTGATGTGAAACTCTATTCTATTGCCGAACAAGAGTCTGTGCGCTTATCGTCGATTATCGCCAGAACATCACAAGAATTTATTATTGATATCTTGTTTATTGCGTTAACGCAAGCCTCTAGCCAAGGCAGAAAACTATTGGAAAAAAGTAACCGTGTGGTTAAAGACTTCCAACAAGCTTATGATTAATTGATACAGAGCTAATGGAAGTAAAGCCAACTAATAGTAGCCTAGCCAAAACCAAGCTAATTAGGATAAAGCAAATATTTAGCGCGTAACTGTTTAAAATCTGATAATCCCTGTTGCCAACCTGCTTCTATTTGCTTGAGGCTAACCCCAGCTTGAATACTCTTTCTTAACTCATCAGTGCCTGCTAACTTATCCATAAAATCAGGGTACTTGAAAAACACTTTCTCGTTTGTTGCGAACACCTGATACCACTGAATAAATGGTTGAAGATCTAGCCCATTCATCGTTGAAACTCTTAAATCTTGCCCAGTGAGTAACTTATCCATCAATTTAGGACTAAGCGCACTGCCTGGCATTGAAATAGGAGTAAAATGAAAATCACCAATAGAATATTCATTATGACCAATCACTTGAAAAGGAAACTCTGTTCCTCGCCCAATACTTACCACGGTTGATTCAAAAAAAGTAAGCGATGGATAAAGCTGAATAGATTGATCATTAGGTAAATTAGGACTCGGTTTTATTGGTAAAGAATAAGTGCTATGTCGCGTGTAGTTTTTGACTGAAATCACATGTAAATCGAGTTCATTTTTACTTGTTAACCACCCTTGCCCACTGATCATTTTTGCTAATTCACCTAATGTCATACCGTGTAAAACAGGTATTGGGTGCATACCAACAAATGACGAAAACTCTGCTTCCAATATTGGTCCGTTCACAAACTTTATATTAGGGTTAGGTCGATCGAAAACAATAAAGCTTTTCCCTGCTTCAGCCGCGGCTTCCATCATATAATGCATAGAGCTTAGAAAAGTGTAGAAACGGACACCAACATCTTGAATATCAAAAATAATAACATCAAGTTGTCTGATAATATCTGGTGAAGGCTTTTTGTTTTTTCCATAAATAGAAATAACAGGAAGCTGAGTAAGTGGGTCTATATTATCTTTAACCTCAGCACCTGCATCATGATTACCTCTAAAGCCATGCTCTGGAGCAAAGATATATTTAATATCAACATCGTGACTAATTAAAAAATCAACAAGATGTTTACCTTCCACGCTAGACGTTTGATTAACCACCAAACCCACTTTTTTACCCTGTAAAAAAGGTAAATACTTAGCAGGCTGTTCAGCCCCCACAATGATAGATTTAGCATGCCCAGTGAAACTAACAATACTTATAACAACAAGACACAGGCAATATAAAAACAAGTTAAGTGTTTTCATTTTATACATTTATTTTAATAGGTTGTTCGATAGAGTCATTAACCGCTGCTCTTAAGAAACCATGTTTACTTTCTAGTAATACAGCAGCTTCTTCTATTGGTAAATCAGTTAACACTAATAAAATGGCAAGCTTTACATTGTTATTTGCCTTAGCTAAAGCAGCTGTTGCTATATGAATATCACAAGCCGTTGCTTGCATAACAATACGGACTGCTCTAGCCTTCAGTTTCTCGTTACTTGCATGCACGTCAACCATCAAATTTTCATAACTCTTACCGGTTTTAACCATACTTGCCGTGGTGAGCATATTCAAAATCAATTTTTGTGCTGTGCCTGATTTTAGGCGCGTAGAGCCGGTTAATGCTTCAGGACCAACCTCGGCACAAATAGCAATATCAGCCTCGGTTAGTAACTCAGATCCTGAATTACAAGAAACACCAACAGCAACAGCACCAATTTCTTTAGCATATTTCAACGCTGAAATTGTATAAGGCGTACGTCCACTAGCCGCTATGCCAACCACGACATCCTCTTTGCATAAATGACAAGACTTTAACTCTGTTATTGCAAGAATAGGATCATCTTCAGCACCTTCTACAGCTTTATACATAGCACTTTCGCCACCCGCTATTAATGCGATGATTTGATGTTCAGAAACACTAAACGTTGGCGGACATTCAACAGCATCAAGTACACCTAAGCGACCGCTTGTACCTGCACCAACATAAATAAGTCTTCCACCTCGGCGAAACGCAGAAACAATTTTTTCTACTGCTAAGGTTATTTCAGGAATAGCTCGATGAACAACGTGAGCAACTTTCTGATCTTCTTTGTTTAAGGCAACTAACAAGCTTTTTGTATCGAATAAGTCTAAATCCATGGTATCTGGATTACGACCTTCGGACGCCATTAGTTGTAGATCATCAATCAATTGAGATTGTTGACGGTTTACTTTAATTTCCATGTATTACACACCCTGTAATTTGAATCTGTGTTAATTTTTTAGCCAATAAACAAGCGCCGTCTAAAGCATTACCTTTAGCTTCAACTAACATACTTTTTATTCTTGAGTTTAAAAAAGGCAATGTTGGTATTGATAAACCACCAAGTAATATAACTGGCAATTGATAATTTGATCGTGTTTTATCAATGAGATTTTCTACATGACCAACATGTTCCATTAAAATATTTCTAGCGACACAACATTTGTCATGATGTTCGAAAACTAAAGGCGTCAGACTTGCAAAATCAGACGGTTTCGCTGAAGTAGACCAAGCTAAAACATTATTTTGGTCGCCCCCAAACTTACTTACAATTGCTTGCGCCAATATACTTTCTACATGGCCTAGATCTTCTAGCTCTGATAATACTGCTCTAATAGCGAGTACTCCCATTTTGGCGCCACTCCCTTCATCGCCGACATTAAAACCCCAACCGCCAATTTGAATCTCTTTTCCATCAGCGGTTAACACCGCACCTACTGAGCCAGTACCTAGCGAAACAACCACAACAGGATTGCCTTCATTAGCTCCATATAGAGAGGTTTTTGCATCCGTATAAATGTTGACATTTTTATAGTCAGCGACAACAGAGCATTTAAATTCAGTTGCTTTTTCTTTATTACCTGCACCAGCTAAGCCAAATACAGCAGTAACATCAGTACTGCTACAGTTGGCTTGCGCACATAATTCAGCGACTAACGCCTTACAATGTTGTAAGGCTAAATCAAAATCATTAGTTAGTGATGCTGAACCGCCAGTTGCTAGCCACTGCTGTCCAGTGTGTAAATTTTCGAGTCTCGCAATGGTTTTCGTACCACCACCATCGACGCCTAAAATAAATTCACTTTTATTTATCATATCATTCATCGTTAGGAATCCAGACTAGCCGTTAAGTTGTTATCAACTACCTTTTTATTACGTCCTAGCATACAAACTAATAATGAAATAAACGAACCTATACATAATTGCCACGTAAAACCTAAATCAAATAACCATGCTTGAGGAAGGAAAATAGACATAACGTAAGGTTGGAAAAATAGCGTCACAATAAAGCCAATCATCAAGGCCCAAAACACAGAACTTGCATTCCCTCTTTGGGTAAACAATGCGGTAAAATAAACACCCAATAAGCCACTATAAGAGAAAACCATAACGCTTAATGCAAATTTCAGTAATGGCATATCTGTATATCGTTGCCAATAGAAGCAAAGAATTGCCATTAAACAAAGCGCGCCTGCAACAACAATCATGCCTACTTGGCCTGCTTTTACATAGTGTGACTCAGGCAAAGCTATTGTTTGTTTCTCTTTAAATGGTCGATATAAATCATTCACAATAACTGATGACATTGAGTTGAGCCCTGAGTTCAATGTCGATAAAGCCGCAGCAATAATACCAATAGTCACTAGTCCACGCACTCCTGAAGGAATTTCATTGAGCACGTAATACATAAATATTGTAATTTTTTCTCCTTGGAAACTTTGAATAAGATCACCCGTAGCCGACATTTGCATAATGTCAGGACGCTGATACAAAATAAAAAGTAATAATCCTATAACAATAAATAGCAACATCACAGGAATAACTAATAAAACAGAAAGTAGCATAGCTTTATTGGCTTCTTTCGCATTCTTACACGTTAGAATGCGTTGAGTCATATCTTGATCTAAACCAAAAGCAGCAAAATTTAGTAGCATGAAACCAGTAATTGCTGACCAAAAATTAAATACACCTGCTGATGAGAAATCCCAATCAAATTTGAAAAGTGCTAATTTAGAAGGAGCATTAGGTGCTGGATGTTGCAAAGCCTCAACTATTTGAGAAAAACTAGCGGGTATTGCAGTATAAATAAAATAGATAACAAAGACTGCCGCACTAACATAAACAGCACATTGAATAACATCACTATAGATTACCGTTCTAATGCCACTAAATACGGTATAAAGTAGGCCAACTAAGGTTAAAATAATCGTTGCTATAATCACGTTTTCAGCGTCGATATTACCAAATAGAATCATAGCGACAGCTAAAGCGGCCATATAAAGCCTTGCACCACTAGCAAAAATTCGCCCGAATAAATACATAATCCCTGCCTGCTTTTTAGCAGAGCTACCCATACGCTTTTCTAATAATTCATATACAGTAAATACTTTATTTTGATAAAATTTGGGGACTAAAATAACCGTCACTAAAACAGCAGCAATAATAGCACCAATATTTGTCGCTAAATAAGATAGATCACCTTGATACCCTTGATCAGGCCCACCTAAAAATGTCGCTGCTGACTGCGAGGTCGCTAAAATAGAAATAGCGACCATCCACGTTGGAATAGTATTCCCCCCAAGAAAAAAATCTTGGGTGTTATTTGATTTTTTACGGTTAAAATAAAGGCCAGAGCCTAATAACATAGCCCCATATAACCCAAAAACTAACCAATCCAAGCCTGAATATAATGTGCTCATATACTTCTCACAACGCCACTTCGTTAACACTTAGGAATAAATTATTCAAAGATTAACACAAATATATAATTAAATATAACAAAAATCTATAATTTACTATAACAAAAAGCTGATTCGAACATTAATTTGAAACTTAAAGCTCAATTAAACCATTGACAACATCTATTCCTAAACCAGGTAGTTCATTTAACTGAATTATCGACTTGTTGAAGGAAACACCGCCAGAGACAGGATCAAACTTACCTAATGCCGGACCATCCAAATCAATTTTAGTGATAGTGTTAGATTTTGCGACGGCTAAATGTGCTGCTGCAGAAACCCCAATACTGCCTTCAAGCATGCAGCCGATCATACATTCAACTTGATAAATTTTTGCAATATCAGCAATTTTAATGGCGTTAGAAATACCACCTGTTTTCATTAATTTAATATTGATAATATCGACTGAATGGCTGGTAATTAGATCTATTACTTGTTTAGGCGAGAATGCACTTTCATCAGCCATTATCGGGGTATGAACGCGATCTGAAATATATTTCAAACCCGCAATATCATCAGCCCGAACAGGTTGTTCAATTAGCTCTAATTGAATCCCTATACGCTCGAAGTAGTTAGCTGCATAAACCGTTTGTTTAGCGCTCCATCCTTGATTAACATCTAATCTTATCTGTACGTCATTACCTATAGCACTATGAATGGCTTTAACTCGCTCAATATCTTCTTTGATATCAGTACCAATTTTAATTTTTAGTATGTCAAAGTCATCCTCTATCGCTTTAAGTGAATCACTTACCATTTTATCGATTGTATCGACACTAATAGTTATATCAGTTTTTAATCTATTATTCCCTCCTCCTAATAATTTATAGAGAGGTGCGTTATGAAATTTCCCCCAAAGATCATAGATAGCAAGTTCTACTGCAGCTTTAGCACTACTGTTATTTACTAGTGAAGATTGAATAACATCAATAATATTGTTTAAATTCTCAATCTCCATTCCTCGTAATTTAGGTGACAATACACTACTGATTGCCGCCATAATACCGCCATGGGTGTCACCAGTAATTACAGGCGTTGCAGGAGCAGATCCATAACCTACCTGACCAACATCTGTTTCCACAATAACAACCAAGTCTTCAATATTTTCTACCGTTCTCATAGACGTTTTAAAAGGCGTGATCAATGGCACAATTAACTTGGCGAAACGGATATTTGTAATTTTCATTTTGCTACCTTATAACTTGAGGTAAATCATGTACCTCTATTACTTTGCGTTTGTTTAATCTGGGTTTTAGTTAAGTCTGATCTTTTTGATGTTATAAATTGTATCAATATAACTTTTCGTTTCTGACAAATGTAACGGCAACAATGGTGTAACTGAAACGCCATTAAGTGTGCCTTTATAATATTGTTTGTCTTTAGTGTAATATGACAGTCCTTTAACATCATGAATGATGTAAGGCTCGCCATTGTCATCACCTAAGTACATAACCACATGACCTGGAATATAAATTAAATCACCAATCTCTAACTGGCTAATAGCAGCCAATTTCTCTTGTTTACTAGATTCCGTAGTAAAATCAATATTTTTTCCATAACTAGCTTTGCCTTGTTGGCCTGAATTTCTCGGCATTAACAAACCAAATGTTTTATAAATTTCGCCAACAAACCCGGTGCAATCACGGCCATTATAGTCATGCCCCCAACCATAGCGTTCACCTAAAAACTTAAAACCTTGCTTGATAATATTTTGTTTTGTGAACGGTAAGTAACCAATATGGGTGTCTTTACTTTTGGCTATCATTGCGGGTAAAAAATCTAATCTGCCTTCGCTCGTTCTCACCGGTAATTGCACAATATAAGAAGCAAATGGATTTTGACCATATAAATGAGCAGTGTAGTCTTGCTTACTTATTAAAGGTAATTTAACTCCCATATCCAATTGAATCTCAGATACTTGTGCTTTATTAGGCACAAAAGTAGTAAAAACTTTATCTCCGGTGATCATTAAGAAATTAGTGTTATGTACAAAGTCATGAACGATTTTTTTGTCGCCTAGCGCAATATCTTCTTTTAATACCCAAGCAAGGTAGTTGTATGACTGTACGAGGTACCATTTTTTATCTTTACTTTCATGCAACACGGCAATAGCTTCACCGGGAAATACTGCCGTTTCTTGAAACCTATCAAGGTCGGTATCCATACCATTATTAAATACTCTGTCGGTTGTCGGAAAAGTACGCAAAGAGGTACGTTTAACAACGAGTCCCCATCTAACATTATTTTGCTCAAGTACCGCCGGTATATTTACATTATCTCTGTAATCGTTAAATTCTTTATCAGTTAACTTATGACCATCATAATAAAACCTATCACTACTTGGCACAGAGCTAATAGTATTAATATGGTGAGTTAATTGTGCTTTCGTTAACACCTTTGGTATTGCTAATGGATCAACAACGTGTGAATTACTCTGCATCACTTGCTGGTTAAATAGATTAACGCCCTTTTTATCTATTAACACTATGTTATCACTCGCTTTATTTTTTTCGTATAAATCAACCCAATAAGCACTATCTAACTGTGCTTCGTTTACATTAATAACATCTGATTTCCCTTCTACATAAGGAGATGCAGTAAGAGAGTAAACATTCATTTGTATAAATAATACGAATGAAACAAAAATTTTAACTTTCATGTAAAGTCCTTAAAACAGTAAATAATGTGACGCTAGATTTAGCTGAGTAATAAAAAGTTATATCGTTATAGGTAAATGCCCAGTCGCGCTTATTTGCCCACTGATTATTTGAGTTAAACCATTAAAAACAGCACCTGTGTATTCATCTGATCCACTAACTTGATACGCATTACCATCAAAGCAAGCTAATACCCAATCAGCGGTATTAGTAAACTGCTCTAATTGATAAGGCGCTTTAAGTGAAATATAAATAGTCGCTAATTGCTTCTGTTTTGCGTAAGCTAAAACATCTAATGCTTTATCCGCGTTACTTTTGTCACTTGATTTTTTAAGTGTTGTCGCCAGAGCTAAATCGCCAGCTTGCCCTAATTCAACAGCCGTCTTTTGACTATCATTTGCCACAATAACAAGCTCACTATTATCTAGCTGCTCAAGCATTGCAGTAGAATTACTCTCATCTAAACTTGAGCTAGTAATTGACCATGACGCTCCACCAATATTTAACGCGTATTGATTAAGTGCTAACGCCATTGCCTCTGATTGTGATTTTTTAGGGAACACAAGATGAATATTGTTAATCGTTGACATGCGTTTAACTAATACTGGATTAGGTTTTATTTCAACAATTGAATGCTGCACGAGTGCTTGTTCTAACGCTCTATGCTTTTCTATACCAAGCGTTTCTTTAGCTTGCGTCGTTAATTCACTAACATCTGTACTAACAGTGGCAGTTACCGCAGGTGCTAATTTTTGCTTTAAGGCAGTAATTCTTTCAACAGAGCTGTCAATATCATCAAGTGATAATTCTTCTGATAATACTTTATCAACTAATAGTTCAATAAATGCTTTAAAACGGGGTATATCTGAAGGTTGTCTAATACTCATTGGCATCATGGCAATATCAGCGCCAGCATTAAAAGTGTGAAGTACCGCCTCTTCTTCAGAAAAGAACTCTGCAATACCCGCCATATCTAACGCATCAGTAATAATTATGCCATCAAAGCCCATTTCATCTCGTAATAACGACGTTAATATTTTTTTCGATAACGTGGCGGGCTTTATCATTGATTCGCCAAATTTATTTACCACCAAACTATCATCAAGCGCTGGATATTGAATATGCGCGGTCATGATCATTTCAACATTGCTACGATCAATAGCTTGTTGAAATGGGAGTAAGTCAACCGATCTAACAACGTCATAAGGGTGCTCGACTCGCGGTAAACCAGTATGACTATCGGTATTGGTATCACCATGACCAGGAAAGTGTTTTAACGTGCCAATAACACCTTTAGACTGCAATCCTTCAAGCATCGCAATACCTAGCTCAGCAACAATCTCTGGTGTTTCACCAAAAGATCGTACATTGATAACGGGGTTATTTGGATTAATATTTACATCAACATCTGGAGCATGGTTAACATTAACGCCCAAAGTAGCTAATTCAGCACCAATAACTTCGCCAACTTTTCTTGCGTAATAATCACCATGGTTCTCATAGGTGGCACCAATTGCCATATTGCCGGTAAATGAAGTAGCCATAGTGCGAGGTAAACGAACAACTCGTCCACCTTCTTGATCAATTGAAATAAGTAATGGCTCTTCGCTTGCTGATGCTAACGCTGCTTGTTGCAAATCTTGAGTTAAATGAATAGTTTGCTCAATACCGGTAAAGTTTTCAGCAAATAAAATGACCGAACCTAATGATGTATCGGTAATTAACTCAGCTAAGTCCTTAGATAATGTTGTTACCGGCGTCACACATTGATTATCATCGGTAAAAACAACATGTTCTGTTAGCTCTGGACAATAATAGCGAATATCTAGCATTAATTTTTGCGCTATTTTTTGTGCTATTTCTGTACGACCGTCTTGATGTTTCCCCAATAAAGAGAGCGCTATAACTATCATTACAGCAAAGCTCAATATAATTTTTATACTAATACGACTCAACATACTTCCTCTTATTCTAATTAATGTTGTTCTATGGTTAAAATATTTGTAATGCTTGATGGCTTATTTTGAAATACGTGTGAAATTTAGATCAATGTAATCAAAGCTTGCATCAACATCATCCGAGTATCTATCCATTTTTAGCCCTACTACATTATTGTTTCCATCAATAATAAATTGTGCAAATGCATCTGCTTCTAGGCTTCTATCGTCATACCAAACAATAAATTCGTTATTTTCATTCTCTATTAATTGCCCGTGCATACGAATGGATTTCAATGATTCAAAATACAGTTGTTTATTTTTCATGGAAATTTTTACCTGACCAAACCAAGGGTCTTGATAAATACCTAAATAAGACGTCAAAGGTAAATTAACGCTTTTTCTATCAGGCATCACTTTGAGGTTTACTGTTGAATTTTTTGCTTGAATTCGGTTTTGTCGCTCTTGCTGCCTTTCCAATTGAATTGCTAGCCAATCTCTTTGTTCTACATCCATAAATGATTGCACAATACTGCTCATGATCGCACTTCTGGCATATGATGAGTTTTGGTTTATCAAGACAATAACACCTAAATCAAGCTCAGGTATCATCGTAATATAAGATAAGTTTCCTGATAGGCTACCAGTATGAGATACACGCTTATAGCCATGCATATCGGCTAAGCGCCAGCCTAAAGCATAAGACTTAAAGTTGGTGTTATCGTATTTTTTGTCATTATCAGAAACAGATAAAATAGTATGTGGCTGCCACATTGCTTTACTTTGTTGTTCACTAAATATTTTAACGCCTGCTGGTGATGTACCTTGGTTTAATTGTGTTTCAACCCAAGTAAGTAAATCATTAACGCTACACTTAATCCCTCCTGCCGCAGCCATAACACTATCTTTATGGTAGGTTTGATTCCGTTTAATAATGGTAGGTTTATTATTGATTAAGCCATGTGGTTGAGCAATGTTCGTCATTTGTTTAGCTGGTACTGCACCCGCAAAACAGCGGCTCATCTGTAGAGGCATAAAAATATTTTTTTCGACAAAATTCTCCCAAGACATACCTGTAACATTAGCGACAACTTCTCCAGCAACAATATAAAGCAAATTATCATAAGCATATTCACTACGAAAACCTGATGCTGGTTTGAGGAATTTTAAGTTATTAATAATCTCATCACGGCTAAAACCAGCCGGCTCAGGCCACAACATTAAATCGCCAGCAAAACGAGCTAAACCGCTGCGATGTGTTAACAAATCAGCTATGGTAAACTCTTTTGTTACCCAATCATCATATAAGGCAAAGTTAGGAATAATATCAACAACTTTACTTTCCCAAGTTATTTTTTCCTGATCAACTAATATAGCTAACGCAGCAGCAGTAAACGCTTTAGTGGTTGATGCTATTTTAAAGAGCGTTTTTGAATCAATTGCTAGCGCTTTATTAACATCTTGGCGTCCATAACCTTTATTTAATAATACTTTGCCATCCTTTATGACTCCTACTGCCGCACCTGGTACATTAAAAGTCGTTAATACGTCATTGACCAAGGTATCAACGTCTTCAGAATTAAAGGCCTTTTTTTGGGCATATACTGGTTGGCTAACCAATACACAAATAGAAATGAATATAATTAAATAATTTTTCATCGTTAAAAACGTCTCGAGTTAAATAATAAAACAGAATGTTGTCTAAAAAAGCAATACTTCAAATGAAGCATTGCTGATAGTAAACATCATAAAATAATGTTTTTACAAAAAGGCGATACCATAAAGTGCATAAAGAATAATAGTTAATGCTCCACCAAATAACGCATAAGGTAATTGCGTTTTAACGTGCTCTAATAATTCACAACCGGATGCAATAGCAGAAACCGCGGTAGTATCAGAAATAGGTGAACAATGATCTCCAAAAACACCACCACCTAAAATAGCCGCAATAATGAAAGAAGGTGGTAAGCCCATAGTTTGAATAAGCGGAACGCCAATTGGGATCAAGATGGCAAAAGTTCCCCAAGATGTTCCAGTAGAGAAGGCAATGACAGCACCTGCGATAAACAACATAGGGGCAATCATAAATAATGGTAAAGTGTCACCAATAATTTGTGCCACATAAACACCGGTACCTAATACTTTTAAACTAGCGCCTAATGTTAATGATAATAAAACAATGGTCACCAATGGCAATAACTCACTCATACCATCAAAACCAATTTTCACTAATTGGTGATGAGTAAATTTCTTAGTAGACAACATCATAATATAAGCTACTAGGCAGGCACTAACGGTTGCATACAAAACTGATTTTGAACCGCTGCCATTAGCTAAGGTGCCATCACCGGTCAAAAACATAAACATGATCATACCTAACACCATGGTTAATAAAGGTACAAACATAAATCTTGCTTTTGTTGGTTTAAACTCAGGTGTTGGTGCCGCATGGTTGTTTGATTTGTTGTCAATTTGACCTTCCCCTATCGATTTTGAACGAGCTAGAGGACCGTGTAAATTTCCAGTGTAAGCCGTATACCAAACCATCATAAGTGCAATAATAGGGTAGAAGTTAAGCGCAATAGTTCCCCACATAATTTCTGCCGCACTTTGTTCAAATTCATAGTTACTTAACAGGCCCAAAACAAAGGCTCCCCAGCCATTAAGAAGGACTAAAATACAAATAGGTGCTGCACTACTGTCAATAATATAAGCAAGTGTTGCACGACTCATTTTATAACGGTCAAACAAACCTCTAGAAACAATGCCCGCCGTTAATACCGAAAGATTACTTTCAATAAAAATTGCCATACCGGTGAAATTTGCCATAAACGCAGCTTGTCGCCTATTTTTCCCTAAACCTTTAGAGATAACATATTCAACCATTGCTGTTACGCCGCCAGAGTGACGCATAAATGCAAGCACAGCACCAATAATTAAACTAAAAAGAAGAATTCGCGTATTTCCTGCGGAGCCAAATACTGAGACAATACGCTCAAAAGCACCAACAACACCATCAAACAACATTGTCGAGCCTGTTTTAGCGAGTAATACTTCAGAAGTAATAATCGCTAATAGCAAAGCAAGTATTACTTCTTTCTTCCATAAGACCACTAAAACAGCAACTAACGGCGGTAACAATGAGTACCATTCCATATTCAACCCTTTATATAAATATAACTAATAAGACATACTGACAAATAAGAATAGATTATTCAAGCTTTAACAGTAAATGGTAATTTTTTATTAATAATAACAACGATTATTTGTTATCAAAAATTTCTTGGTAAGCATACACACCTTGGCTTCCTCCGGTATGTAAAAAAAGAATATTTTCTTTAGCACTAAAAACACCTTTTCGGCATAAATCAATCATGCCAGACATCGCTTTGCCCGTATAAACAGGATCTAGTATTAAACCTTCATGTTGTGCACAAAGTCTAACAGCCTCAATCATTTCATCTGTTGGAATACCATAACCTTTGCCATAATAATCTCCATTAGCAAACACTCGACCTTTGGCTAGGCTAGGGTCTAAACCAATTAAGGTTAAAGTTTTTTCTAATAATTCCGTTACTATCTGAATTTGTTCATCCGCTGGGCGACTAACACATATACCGAGTACCGGAATATCAACATCAGCTAAGATTAACCCTGCTAAAAGCCCTGCTTGTGTACCAGCACTGCCTGTAGCAAGTACAATATGATCAAGCGCGATGTCTTGATCTTTAATTTGGTCAATAACTTCTTGAGCACACTGAATGTAACCTAAGCTACCTATTTCGTTTGAGCCCCCCATCGGAATCAAATAAGGCTGTTTACCACTATTTTGTAAGCTTACCATCAGCTCATTTGCATAATCAGCGCAATTCTCTTCTGCTGATATACGATGAATAGTCGCACCCAATAAATTATTGAGTAAAACATTGCCATTTTGGTAATAGTCAGATTTTGGCGTACCTGATACATCTTCTAATACTAATTCACACTTTAAGCCAAACTTTGCAGCGACAGCAGCTGTTTGGCGCGCATGGTTCGATTGAATTCCGCCAACAGTGACTAAGGTATCAGCATTACCGGCTAAAGCTGCAGCAAGCAAATACTCTAACTTGCGCGTTTTATTACCCCCGCCAGCCAAGCCCGTACAATCATCACGTTTTATCAAGAGATTGTGGTTTAATATTTTCGATAAATGTGGCATCACCTCCAGCGGTGTAGGACTATGAGAAATAAGAACACGAGGGATTGCATTGAATTGTGGCATTGTTCGAAAACCTTAAACTTAAAAAATAAATGATAATATTGGATTATTGTCGGTCAGACACATTAAAAATACTATTAAATTGTGATCAACTATATATTTTAGAATAGATAATGTAATCACTGAAATAAAAATCCCCGCAAAAGCAGGGAGTTTAAATATACAAAAGTAATGTGATTTAAGTTGGTTTTATTGTTTAGAACTTACCGACTAAGTTAATAAACCAACCTTTTGAATCGTAATTTAAATCAGTTAAATCATCACTAAAATCGGTAAAGTTATAACCAACACCTACTTTAAAGTGTTGACCGATATGACGATGCAAAGCAACCAACATACCGCTACGCTTATCGTCAGCTTCACTGACTTCAAGCATACGTCCTTCAATTAAGAAATCCCAATGTCTAATAACATGCCAATCAATTCTGGCAACATATAGGCTAGATGAACTATCGAACCATTCTCCAGCTTCTCTACCTGCTCGAATTTCACCTTTACGATGAGCTATTTTACCACCAATAGTCCAACGGGCGGTTAAATCGTAGTTCATATCAATGGCCGCAACATGACTGCGTTGTTGATAATCATTCTGCTGATAACTGGCAGTAAATTGTTCTGCAGGTGCTAAATCATATAAGTAGTTATAAGTTAGCAAAGCATTAAATCTATCGTTGGTAACAGGTCGATAAGCAAAACCTAAAAGCGCTTCGCTATAATCACTATTTAAACTTTCATCGATACTCGAATTACTAATAGCAAAATCAATACGTAATTGCGCTCGCCAATCAGGATTCACTTTATAAGAAAGGTTATTTCTAACTAAATAAGAGTCACGCTCTTCCAACGCTTGTTTGTCATTTCGATACTCTAACGCACCACCATATTTAAAATCTGTTGTCGCGTAATTGGCATTTACTACCACAGCATTACGCTCCAACGATGGGCGTCCAGGCTCTTCTTGCGTACCGTTCTCTAAGCTGAGTCCTAGCAACCAACGTTCACTTGGCAAATACTCAATACCGTAAGCATGTGTTAAACCAACACGATTATCTCCATGTTGATAGCGCTCTTCACCATAAACATTCACGGTATCACTATAGCGATGACGAATACCACTAACGAGCTGCCCATTTCGGCCACCTAAACCGTTATCAGTTCGGTCAGGATCCAGTGCATAATTTAAATAAATATTACTGGCATCATCATACTGATAATCAGTACCTATTAAGGCACCTAATCCTTGATTACCACCCGAGACTTCACCATTTAACTTAATGTTTTTAGATATTTGATAATTACCACCAAGACCCACACGGTTATTCGCTAATTTACTTTCGTCGTGCGTTAACGTTCCTTGTACAAAAGCGAGTAGCCCCCAATTAGCATCATGTTGATAGTCAACCTGTACCGCTAAATCGGTTCGTTTACCTATATTTTGTTGCTGAGCTTCTGTCGTAGCCTCACTATTTTCTGCGCGTAAACCGGCACTAATAGCCCATTGTTGATCAAGATCGTGACGTAAGTTTAGCTCGGCACTAAATTTATCTATACCGCCCTGCTCGTCTCTCGAGTCAACTTTCAAACTCGCTGCAGTGTCTTCCCCCACAGGTAGATTGATTTGAATACCCGCTTGCTCAGTATCATATTGACTAAATTGACCAACGCCTGAAAAATCTGCATCACGGTTTTGCCAATAGATATTTCCTCGTCCATTATTGTCCAAACCTAAATCTTTAAAAAGAAATGCAGATTCGACGCGCAACGCCTGAGCTTTATCATCAGTTGCGACTGGCGCAGTTAAGTCGCCAAAGTGATAGCCACCATTATTGGAGCTAATACTTGTAACACCTTGCCCTTCGGTTTGAGCACCTTCTAATTTAATATAAGTTTGAGCAGAGTGACGATAGGTTAAATCAAGACCTTGTAACTTGTGGTCTTCAATCCCCATATCTTGCTTACTGCCACTAAAGCCTATTTTCCAGCTATCATTAACCCAATGGCTTATTCGTCCGCCAAGCGCTAAGTCATCTAACTCATCAAAACCCGGTGTATATTCATAATTAACCACTAAATAGGCCGAATGACCAGATAAACCACCTGTTCTAACCGTTTGATCATCTTGGCTAATAGAAGATAATGGTGTTGTTAATAAAACTCGTCCTTGAATCGCATTAATATCGTAATCAACACCCGCAACTAAAGGCTGTGAACTTAACACTAAACCAGAATCTTTATCACGTATTTCAATGGATAAACGTTCTGAGCCCTGGCTAATATCTTGATTGCCCAAATAGTATAATGAACCGCCTGTTCCACGGAATTCTTCGTAAGCGGCATTAGTACCTGCTTCAGCAGCAAATAAATCAACTTGCGTAGTACGCTCGCCAAATTCCGTTAATTTTTCACCATTCCAATCTAGACTAGCACCGTAGAGTCCGCGCTCAATACGAGAAAATTCTGTCTCATTTATATCAGAGATAAAATTACCCCACATTAAATGAGATTTATAATCGTTTATCTTGGCATAGAAACGACCTTGCGTAGGCGCGTCATCAACAAGTGTTGAATCATCGCCATAAACTGCATAATGGTTTTCTTCTTCTAACCGTCGTAATAAACTACTTGGGTCTTTCTTGTCAAAATTAGAAAATAAATCTTCTAACGGCTCTTCCGTTGAATCGATGCTGGTAGTGATGGTGTATTTATCACGCCACTTACCTTTTGCGTAAAAGGCAAGACGTCCATCAATGAATAGGTCGTCATCAAAGGCATCGTCCTGAGTCAAAAGTTTAGCCGCACCATTGGTAGAGTTTTTACCTAGGGTTATATCAGCTAAGCCAACATAGAACCAATCCTCTTTTTTCAATTCAAGATGACGTTGAAATAGTTCCCCATTACCATCTTTATCAAGTACTGCCACTTCCGCATTGAATTGCCCCGAAGGTATTATTTGTTGATTTACAAATTCACCTTGTTCGTTAACAGGTACTTGCTGACCTAAAAAGTAAACGTGATGTTCAGCTGGCACTTTTTCGCCATTAACCGTTAACGTTCCACCACTTAACGGGATATTTTGCAATACAAGTCGACTCTCGCCATAGCCACTTAATGTTGCTTGATTTACAGGTAAATCAGGACGTAGAGGTGTACTTGTAGGCATAGCCGAGAGTTGTGTTTCATCAAAATTGCCTTCACTATCATAGACTCTTAATAAGTAATGATATTCAGCCAATGGCGTATCAGGCAGTGCCCACTGAGCTTGAAGTGCTTTATTAAGTGAAATGATCGCAACAGGATCAGCCTGAGATGATTGCCTATTACTAAATACACGTACCTCTGCTTTATCAATAAAATTAAGATAATTGCTATAACCTTGCCAATATATTTGCCAATGTTCATCAATCTCTTGCAGCACAGGTGTCATATTTAATGCTGGTTTTATTGATAAATTATCATACTGTAACTTAATGTCAGCTTGATCCAAGGCAACATCAGTACAGCGTTGATGATCTGCATTACTACTTTGCTCTATGTCGTTCAATACTTGCCCATCAATACTAATCACTAAAGGACGAGCCTCTGTACTAGTAAACTGACAAACATCATTGCGCATCATCGACATCATAGGTTCAGGTATAACAACCTCATCATCAAACCAAGCATTTAATTCTACTCGACGATTTTGAGCTCTATCTTTTTCGGTTAAATTAGACGTGAGTGGTTCATTACTCCCTTTACCTTCAATAGTTATCGCGGTATCAGCCAATAACAATTTTTGTTGAAAATACTCAGCGACTACCTTGGCTCTAGCTATTGATAACGCTACATTGCTTTCATAAATTTTATGACTTCTGGTACTTAATGCTTGGCTATCAGCATGACCAACAAAATGTAATCGTACATTTTTCTTTCCTTTCAAGCTTTCAATAGCCTGATCAAACACTGATGTTAATTCATTGGACAGTGCATGTTTTCCTGAAGAAAAATGAACTTGAGGTAAGTTTTCCATCTCTAACGTTTTTGGTTCAAGCGCAAGAGTTGCCTGACTATTATTGGGTACATCAGGCAAGCCAAGGAAAACCCAAGATGCACTCGCTAAATTTTTCTCTGTATTCTCTTGTTTTTTAACAAGTACTTGACTGTTGTCTTCACTAACACGACCGGCGGAATCACGTGAAGTACAAACACTGGATTCTTCACAAAACTGCTCAGCAACAACAGGTATTGTGGTAGATATAGCAAGCGCGATTGAACTAGCTAGTAAACTGCGACGCACCATTAAATTACTCATTGCCAGCTCTCCTTACATTAACAACATCGTTAATATTTCCCTCATCCTGATATATTTCTTGTTCAATAATCAGTTCATATTGACAGTCACACTCTTGCCATAACTCTTCACTACTTTCGCGTAATAAAGTTAGGCGGCGTTCTATCAAGTCATCACTTTCATCATGCTTGGCATAAGCTAAACGTAAAATCGATGGTTTAAAGTGCAGCGCCTTAATCGCTGATTGCAACTGTTGTTGAGACTCATCATTCAACTTATCTCCTTCAAAAGCACCAGCACTTAGCTGAATACGCACAACACGGTGAATGGTCGCACCAAAGTTAGCTTTTACCATTTTACCGCGCGTTAAACGAACAACTCTTGGGTTTTCAGTCGTGATTCTAAAACCTGACGGTAAAGTACGTTCATCAATTTTAAGAATAAAATTAGATCCGCGCATTTCATTCGGTACACCAGCGCAAGCGATGTGATAACGGCCCTGTTCATCGGTAGTAACTACTAACCCCTTTGCCGTAGCTAAACGTACTGCGGGTATGCCAGCTTCATCCTTGTCTTGGTAACCATTAGCATTTAAGTCATCAAATACCTTTCCGATAATATCTGAACAATCAAATAACGGATCTGGCACAATACGTACGGTCGCGTCAGCAATATTAGTAACAACTAATTGACTTTGTAAATATCCACCCCATGCCTGATTGACATACTCTCCTTCGCCAACACCAGCTCCAATAATAGTAATAAGATCAATTTGATACTGTTGATTTGGGGTGAAATCTAAATCAGACCAAATAAGTTGGCGTTCAGTAACAAGTGGCTCAACTTTCTCGCCGTCAATAGTCGCAGAGCCTTCAACATATTTGAATCCTGGCGGCAATTGATCAATGACACTAAGCTGACTCAAACTAAAGTTTTGATTATTCGTGACAACAATAGAGTAAGGAACAAAATCACCACGAGAAGCATTTTTCACGTTAGTCGTTTTAATGACACCCAGCATTTCATTATCAATAGGATCAACAGGAATATGATTATTAATAATATTGCCTGATGGTAATAACGGGTCAATATTGAAAGTTAAGTAATACTGTGTTCCTTCGTCTCCGTCGGAAAAATCTGCCGATGTAGCACCACAAGTTTCAGGATCTTGAACACTAGCACTCAATGCAGGAGGACTATCTTGACGTTGTACCAACGCTGGATTTGGCGATGCAAGCACGTCGACAGTATTAGTACACGCTAACAATACTCTAGATACTCCGGGTAAATAACCCGTTGGTTCGGTTACGACAAGGGTGTAAACCCCTTTAGGTGCAGAATTAAAAATTAGAAATTGATAAACACCATCTGCCCCGGTGATTTGTTCTACATTATCTAAACCACCAACTAAATCACGTTCTGGATCAAAGCCTGCAGGCCCTTCAAAACGAACAGTAGCACCCGCAACAGGCTCTCGAGTTTTACTGTCATAAACAATGCCTGACGGATCAATCGGTAGGTTTTGATTTTCAATATCCTCACCAACCTCTAAGGTGATGTTACGAATAGTACCAAAAGATAAATCAACACCTGCTTCATCGGAAACACCATAACCATAAATGGCACCATTTTGTTCGTGCATAAAACGCACTTCATAAACACCCGGTGATAAACCTTCAAATAAATAACGACCATTACTGTCTGTTTTTACGACCGCAATAGGTGTGATATCTTGATTATTTTTAGGATTATCTCGTGTATCAATAAGCTGAACGGTCCAACCTTCAAGACCATTACCTTCATCTTCATCACGGTTGTGGTTACTATCTAACCATACCAAGCCGCTGATACTAGCGGGGTCTCTAAGTAACTCGCCAAAATCATAGTCAGTAAGATGACTAATATGTTCAGTAAAAATAATCTCGCTGAATGAATCATTGTGTAACTCACCACCATGACTACCAATACTGTCTAGTCCATCATCTACATCACTTGGCTGTGTTTCCGTTACCAGATAACCTTGGCTATTAGGTAATGGTAAATGTTCAAAGGTATAACGACCATCAACCCCAGTTAATACACTGCGAACCACCGGATGGCCATCAAGATCGATACCTTCAAGCTGTATAACAACATTTGGAATACCCGGCTCAGTTTCTGAACGGTTACCGTCTCGGTTTTGATCATTAAATACTCTGCCGCTTAATAGGCTACCTCGTTCGCCAAAGTTATAATCTACGCCGTTATTACCAGCAACAATGATAATATTACTAAATTGATCATTGCTAACTTCGCCCTCTAGACTACCGAGGTGCTCCTTACCATCGTGCCATGCTGCAGGCTGTGTTTGGCTAAGAACATAAGTGCCTGCACGTAATCCGACAAAGTTATACTTACCTTCACTATCGGTTACTTGAGTATATTCAACATTTTCATCTTCTTGCCAAGATTCAAGGCCTGTTAATGTGATAGTGACATCCGCAATCGTTAGTAATTCGTTTTCATCACGTTCACCATTATCATTTTCATCAACCCAAACCTCACCACTGAGTGACGCACCTTCTAACTCGGCAAAGTTATAGTTTTCAAGCTGTGTGTTTGATGCAAGTTGTATGTCAATAATGCTATCAGTTTGATAACTATCAGCAATAATTTGCTGGCCAATACTTTCTGCGCCATCTAAGTATTCAGTAGGCTGTGCTTCACTAATTTGATAACCGTTGACATCACTCGGGTCTAATGAGTCAAATAAATATCTCCCCTCGTCATCCGTTTTTACAGTACGAGAAACACTACTACCTAAGTGATCTTTGCCTGTTAAGGTAAGGTTGACATTGGCAATACCTGTTTCACTGGCTGTATAAAGGCCATCGGCATTAGCATCAATAAAAACAACACCGGCAATAGAAGCAATTGGCCATTCAGCAAAATTATACGCTTCTAACTTACTGGTTAATGTGATTTTAATGTTCGTGATTATATCGCTACCTTGACTATTAGGAACAATCACACCAGCAATACTTTCTTGGCCATCAAGATATTCAGTTGGATGCGTTTCTATCAAGCTATAGCCAGCAGCATCACTTGGTGGTAATTGCGTAAAGTGATATTGACCATCGGCATCAGTCTGTTGAACTAAATTGATCACTTGTCCGTTTTTACTGGTACCCGTTAATGTTAATTCAACATTAGCTAAGCCACTTTCAGTGGTATCTTTAAGACCATTTTTATTGTTATCAACAAAAACAACACCACTTAAACTACCTTGATATAACTCACCAAAATTATTGTTTGATAACGTCACCTTTGCTTTTAGCACTAAGCCAGTCAAATTATCTGAAGCAAGACTGTTTGCAACAATTACCCCTGCAATACTGTCTAAGCCATCGATATAATCTTTTGGCTGTACTTCACTAATTTGATAGCCGTTCTCATCACTAGGTTGTAATAAATCAAATAGGTATAAGCCATTTGCATCTGTCGTTGTATGACGCTCGACAACTGCACCAACATTATCTTTACCAGTTAAAGTAAGACTAACGTTTGCTATACCTACTTCATCTTTTGAATTAGCTAAATAAATACCATCAGCATCAGCATCAACAAAAACAGTACCCGTAATAGCCGCAATAGCCCACTCAGCAAAATTATAATTATCTAGCTTACTGTTTAAGTTAATTTGAATAGCGTCTAAGGTATCACTCGCTTCACTATTAGCAACGACGATACCGGCAATACTCTCTTTATTATCAAGATAGTCAGCAGGATGCGTTTCTATTAAGCGATAACCAGATGCGTTACTTGGTGGTAATTGGGTAAAGAGATAATAACCATTAGCATTTGTTTTCTGAACTAGGTTTATCGTCTCTCCATATAAACTCGTACCAACCAATGTCATTTCAACATTAGCGATCCCTGTTTCATTATTATTTTTAAGGCTATCTTGGTTAGCATCAATAAAAACAAAACCACTTAATTGACCTTTATAGACTTCACCAAAGTTATTGTTGGTAAGCTCTTGGTTCGCAATTAATTTAAGGCCCGTTAATATATCGCTACCACGGCTACTGGTTATAACAACGCCAGATATACTATCTAAACCATCGTTATAATCAGCGGGCTGTGTTTCAGTAATTTGATAACCATTACTATCGCTCGCATCTAATAGACCAAAATAATAAAAACCATTGGCATCGGTTGTGGTGGTTCGTGTTACTGCAATATCAGAAATATTTTTACCTGATAACGTTAATTCAACCCCAGCTAAAGCCCGTTTATTGATAGAGTATTGACCATTATTATTGTCATCAACAAAAACATAACCCGAAATTGAAGCCGTTGACCATTCTCCAAAATTATAATTTTCAAGTTGACTCGTTAGGGTTATTTGAATAGCAGTTAAACTATCACTACTCTCACTATTTGCCTGTACAACACCATTGATACTTTCTTGACCATCAAGATAATTAGTAGGATGTGTTTCTGTGACTATATAACCCGTAGCATTACTTGGTGGTAAGTTGGTAAAAAGATACTTACCATCAGCATCGGTTTGTTGTACTAGATTAAGTGTTTCTCCATTACTAGAAGTACCCGTTAAAGTTAACGTAACACCTGCAATCCCGTTATCACCAATATCTTTAAGGCCATTTTGATCCATATCTCCAAAAACAAAACCACTTAAGCTACCTTTATATAATTCACCAAAGTTATAGTTTTCTAAATTGGTATCGGCAATTAAATCAATACCGTTGATGTTGTCTGTGCTACGACTATTAGTAACCAAACTTCCTGAAGCATTATCTAAACCGTCATCAAAACTACTAGGCTGAACTTCACTAATATTATAACCAGCAGCATTGCTAGGAATAAGGTTATCAAATAAATAATTACCATCGACATCCGTGGTTTCGCTTAAATTAACAATGTTCCCATAAAGATCGGTACCACTTAAGTTAAGTGTAACCCCGGCAATACCTTCTTCATTACCATCTACTATCCCATCATCATTAAAGTCTGCATAAACCTGACCAGCAATAGACGATTTTGTAACCAGCACTATGTCACTATCAGTATTATTAGTGCTATCAGAATCGAAACCGGCGGTGGTAATAGTCGCTGTATTGGTACTCGTTCCACCTGGAGGATAAGTAATAAAGCGGACTGGCACGTCAATTATTACATTGCCACCATTATTGATGGTCTCCAAATCACAAACAAAACTTGTATTATTAGCCGCTCCAGTACAACTACCCTGAGCAGGAACCGGTGGTCCAGTTAATTCCATGCCTGCAGGTAAATTATTAGTTAGTTCTGAATCTGCACTATCCCCAGGACCATCATTAGCCACTATCATGGTCCAATTAAAGGGTTCGTATACAGTGACCGAGGTTTTAGACGGCGTAATATCAACCGTTAAATCGAGTTGAATCCGTAACGAGGTACTTTCATCTTCTGTATTATTACCTAAATTAGTATCGGTTTCATTAGAGCCTACTGTTGGAGTAATAGTGACGGTATCGCCTGTTGGCTTAGGTTGAGTATCAGCCTTAAAGAATAAATAACGCGTGTATGTATCATTAGCCTCTAACTGAGTAGTTGCGGGTAATTCACAGTGCATTGTCATGGTAGTAGCACCCGTTACCGAGCTTCCTACATTATCACAAATTGCAGTAGCGCCAATACAGCTACTATTACCTGCATCATCACATAAAAAAGTAAATTGTTTACCAGCTTCAGGTGCTAATATGGCGTCAAAATAGACACTAGTAGCGACAGAAGGACCACGATTGGTAATTTCCATTTTATAACGAATAACGTTATCAGTCGTTGCTGGGAATGCGGCAGGAGTTGGAGTCCAGCTTATAGGGTCTTCGACATCCGTGGTATTGATGAGTAAATCTAACTCTGCTGATTTAATGATTAAATTATTACTTTTATCATTATTAGTCAGATCGCTCTCTACTGTTGTCGTCTTAATTTCAGAAGCATTACCTAATGTCCAATCTGAGTTAGTATTTTCCCAACTTGGTCGTGCATTGAGTGTAATAGTATGAGTTTCATTACGATTTAAAGTACCGATAGTACACGTGAGCACATTACCACTAAGCGGATCACAGCTACCCTGTGTAGAAACCGCTGAAATTAGATCGTAAGTAAAACCAGCATCAGGATCAAAAGTATGGGTTACCACAACGCCTTCGGCTTGTGATGGGCCATTATTTCTAAAAGTAAGTACCTTGCTAACATCTGTACCCGCTTTTGCTGGGTTGGGGTTAATAGTTAATGCTGTCATCTCAACATCAGCAATAGGATCTACCGTTAAATTGATACTGGCACTATTGTTATTTGGGTTATTATCACCTAATACAGCGGAATCCACTTCTGCAGTATTCGTCAAAAGGCCATCAGCTAAAGGTCGATCAACCGTAATGGTAAAAATTGAAACATCACTCATGGCCATAGTAGAACCATTTTTCAATTCACAACGCACTGTGCCATTAATGACGGTACAATCGAATTTACTTGAATTATCAGTCACTACTATTGGTGTTTCATTAGGCGAAGCACTAATAATATTTGATAAATAACCAGGAATATCATCCGTCACTACTACGGCATCATTATCCGTTCCACTCAGTGTATTCGGACCATAGTTAGTTACTGTTAATGTATAAGTTGCTTGGCTTTCCGTTGTTTCTAGTACATCATTTGTACCGCTGGTTGTGCTAACACTTTTAGTAATACCTAAGTCAGCAATTAAAGTCGTACTTTCTACTCCTGCACCAGTACAGTGATTATGATCAACAGGGTCATCTTGGCCTAATGTTGTACCATTATCTTCATCTGTAGCACAAGCATTGTTAGTTAACGTACCTGCAGCATTTGCGGTTGTTACTATAGATAAATAAGTTGAAAAATTTCCATTTGATAATTGATTACTATATTCACAGGTAACTACTTCAGGGCCAGATCCTGTAACAGCACAAGTCCAGTTTGTTCCAGAAGAAGAAACATAGCTTTCATTCACATCTAGGATGTCAACGATTGTCACGATACCTGTAGTGGTTCTAGGTCCATTGTTTTTGACTCGCAGAGTACTGGTCATATTAGAGCCTTGTGCGACAGGATTTGGTCCTTTAGTTTTAAAAATTTCTAAATCAGCGCCATCAGCAACAACATCAAACGTGACTGAGTCAGTATTATTACTTGCAATAGGATCATCATTATCAGCATCAATCACGACGCTATTAACAACATTTACTCCTGTGGGAGGGACATTAGTTGTAATAATAATATTATCAGTTGTACCGACAGCATAAGAAGTTCGAGTACATGTTACCGGGTTAGCAGTACCAGCGGTGCCAGAACAACTCCAACCGGTGCCGATAGCACTTATAAACGTAAAATCACTCGGTAAGGTATCAACAACCGTTATATTACTGGCATCAAATGGACCATTATTGCGAGGAGATAAAGTAAATGTAACGGTTTCACCGCCAATAATTGGCGATGCGACTGTTTTAGTAATACTGAGATCAGTACCGGGATTAATGACAGTGTTTTCTGTTGTCGTATTGTTATTATCAATAGGGTCTTTAGTCGTTAATGATTCAGTTGAGACAGTAGCGCTGTTAGTAATAGTACCTGTAATAGCTCCTTCAACCTTGGTATTAATAATAATCGCAGGAGCATTGGTACCATTAATTAAAGAGTTTCGGGTACATGTGACTAACTGACTTGCACTACCACAGCTCCATCCCGAGCCGCTGTATGAAACATAACTAACGCCGTTAGGTAAAGTATTAATCACTTTAATATCTTCAGCATCATTAGGTCCGGCATTATTAACAATTAATGTGTAATAAAATTCACCGCCAGCAATAACAGGGTCAGCGCTATCACTCATTGTTAAACTGAGATCTGCACCATTATCAATAGTGGTATTTTGAGTTGAGCTATTATTTCCAGAATTAATATCACTAGACGAAGTTCCCGCTGTTGCGGTAACCGCTATATCTGCTCCTGTACTAGCACTCGTCTTAATAACGATATTTACATCGATATCAGCCAAGCTTGCCAAAGTACCAAAAGCACAATTTACTGTACCGGGTGTAGCTAAATCATGAACACAGCTACCATTATCAACTGATACAAAAGTGGTCGTTGCTGGTAAAGGAAAAACCAAGGTTACATCATTTGCTGTATCACTGGCATTGTTACTCACCTTAACAGCATAATTGATTTCCCCACCACGAGGCGCGGGATCTGGAGTATCTTCTAGTGTTGATACAAGCACATCAGCAGCAAAAATATTGGCGCTAAAAAGTGCAATAAAAAAAACTAAATAATATGAATTTTTCATAACTTCCTTTTTTATTATATTAATCATCAATGAATAACGTTTAATAACGACTCATAAACCACTTGAAATTTTTTAATAAAATCAAGTCTATGTAGGACAAAAATCTCAGAGTAATAATTTATCCTCTGATAAACCCACAACGGTTAAAACAATAAAAAAGTCACATATAAGTTTATTTTTTTATAAAATTAAATTATTAATACTATAAAAACACATAATTAAAACCTATAAAAACAGAAAGTTAAATAAAATACTGTAGTAGTTAAAATAAATAGAATCACTTCTTTTTAAATTTCCAGCAATATAAAATTCAAAAAAAATAAAAACCCTGTAATAATTTATTTTCTATGTGATACTATTTTATTATTAAGTTAAAAAAGTAGGAATAATCATGACTCAAAGACGAAACTTTATAAGAGCAATAATAGGCTCTGCTATTGCTACCAGTTTGCTACCTAATATTAGCAACGCTAAGACAACATCAAACACTAGCGCTAATGCTCACTCTCAAATAAAACCTAAGCGTTTAAAAGCAGGAGATACCATAGGTTTAATTACTCCTAGCAGTAACACATGGGAAGATGAGGAAATTCATTTCGCCATTGATGTACTTAAATCTTTTGGTTTCAAAGTAAAACAGGGCAAATATATTTTTGAGCGTAAAGGATATCTTGCAGGTAGTGATAAAAATCGTGCTTGGGATGTTAATAACATGTTCAAAGACAAAAATGTTGATGGTATTTTTTGTCTACGAGGTGGCTACGGATCTCCTCAAATCTTGCCCTATTTAGATTATGATCTTATCGCAAAAAATCCCAAAGCACTTATCGGATACAGTGATATAACAGCACTATTAAATGCAATTCATGCTCGTACCGGTTTAGTGACTTTTCATGGACCTATTGCCAAACAAAATTTCACTGAATACACCTTAAAAAGTTTTAAAGATGTATTATTTACTCCCAAAGCGAATATAGACCTTGGAACACCACCTCTTTTTGAAGCAAAAGAAGGCCAAGCGGAAAAAGACAATAGGCTAACATTAATCAATAAAGGGGTCGCACATGGGCAACTTATTGGCGGAAATCTTTCTTTGATGGTGAAATTAATAGGCACCCCTTTTGAACCAGATTACACCGATAAAATTTTATTTTTAGAAGATGTCGAGGAAGCGCCCTATCGCGTTGATGGTATGTTAACGCACTTAAAAATCTCTGGTCGATTAGATAAGCTCGCTGGTATTGTTTTTGGTAAATGTACCGATTGCACCGCAACAGGAAACTCATTAAGTATCGAAGAAGTAATTAAAGAGCGTTTAGGCGATTTAAATATTCCAGTATTAAAAGGCCTAATGATCGGGCATATTGATGATATATCGACAATACCTGTTGGCGCTATGGCAAAACTTGATGCAACCAACAAGCGATTAATATTAACTGAAACAGCAGTTAGCTAGATAACTTATGCATAATTTACTATTCGTATTATCTCAAGCGCTAGTTTTCCCCCAACAATCTGATATTTATTTAGAAGTTGTTGGTGATCCCCATTCAACTAAAGACTGGGTCTTTTTTGCTCCACACGAAACAGAGTTTGTTGCCAATCAATATGTTGCTAAGCAAGTCGTTGATAAAGGTGGGGTGTTTATTATTTTAAGGCAAGATGGTAAACGCCTTATTACTTTAAATATTGACGGCACAAAAGTAAAAATAGATCCCAACCGTATCTTTACGTCACATGGACGTATAGAAAGTATAAAAAAATTAAATCCAACTATTGCTGAACAAAAAAACTTGGTTAATAAAACCGAGCAATTAGCGGAAAATCTCAGCAAATTTGTACTCAAAGCGCTAAACGGAAACCAAAAGCCAACGGCATTAGTTGCTATGCATAACAACACTAATGGTTATGAAAATGACGGTAAAAATGGTGTTGGTGATGTCTCTATTATTCGTTATCAAAAAAAATTTTCTAGCGGGGCTAACTATTTAATTGATGTATCTCATGGCTCCTATGATGAAGATGACTTATATTTCATGACCGATAGAAAAGACTTTGAAGCAGCAAAAGAACATGGATGGAATGCCGTATTGCAAAACCCACAAGTCGCTTACGATCCATCAGAAGACGATGGTTCGTTATCTGTGTATGCTGAAATGAAAGGCTATCGTTATATCAATGTGGAAGCAGAAAGAGTCAATAATGGTTTTGGTGAAGATCACCTATCAGTACAAACTGAAATGGTTGATTTTGTCTTTTCATTACTAGAAGAAAATAATGAATAATAGTATCCCTTGCTTACCAACCTAAAAAGAAATATATTATTCTCATATTAAAATCAATAATGAATTATTTATGAAAATAAAACCTCACATTTCGTACATCGACAATCAAATGCATATAGAAAATGTGTCGGTAGAGTCCATAGCTAAGGACATTCCTACACCTTTTTATTGTTATTCTTATGCTGCCATTAAGGCTGCTTACTTAGAATACGAAGCCGCCTTCAGCGATTTAGATACAATGATATGTTATGCGGTAAAAGCAAATTCTAATCAAGCAATATTAAAAACACTGTCCGACTTAGGTGCTGGGGCTGATGTGGTTTCCGAAGGTGAAATAAGAAGAGCATTAAGTGCCGGTATACCTGCTAATAAAATTGTCTTTTCAGGTGTAGCTAAAACTGAAGCTGAAATATCCTTGGCCCTGGATAATGATATTTTTCAGTTTAACGTTGAGTCTGAGCCTGAGTTATTATTAATTAGTCAAATAGCCACTAGAAAAAATAAGTCTCCTGCGATTTCACTTAGAGTAAACCCTAATGTTTGTGCTAAAACACATGAAAAAATAACCACCGGAAAATCAGAAAACAAGTTTGGTATTCCAATAGCTAAAGCGAGAGAGGTTTATCGCTATGCTGCTTCATTACCAAATATCATCGTTCAGGGTGTCGATGTGCATATTGGCTCTCAATTAATAGATCTAGTACCTTTCGAAGAAGCGTTCAATAAGGTTGCAGAATTTGTTACTGTGTTAAAAGCTGATGGACATAAAATCTCTATTATTGATATTGGTGGCGGTTTAGGCATAGATTACAGTGAAGATGAGATTGAACCTGACAAAAATGCTTATGCAACCATAGTTAAACATTGCCTTAGTCATTTAGATTGTAAAATAATTATTGAACCAGGCAGGTCAATTGTTGGGAATGCAGGTGTACTTGTATCAAGTGTTGTTTATGTTAAAAAAGGGGAAGAGCGACAGTTTTTAATTTTAGATGCTGGTATGAATGACCTTGTTAGACCAAGTATGTATGATGCTTATCATCAAATAAAACCAATTAGTAATGCTATAACAGAAACCTCCCATTACGATATTGTTGGTCCGGTTTGTGAGACTGGCGACACCTTCTCGAAAAATAGAGAGTTACCGACTGCAAAAGCAGGTGATCTCATTGGTATTTTAAGCTGTGGCGCCTATGGTACTGTTATGTCTTCAACCTATAACACTCGCCTCAACGCACCTGAAATCATGGTTAATGATAAACAATTCGCAGTGATTAAATCGCGTTTAAGTTATGAAGAAGTTATTGCTCAAGATATAATTCCTAATTGGTTATTAAAATAATGTACGGGTATTTGTCCGGGCATTTGTAGAGGCGTTTGTAGGGGCGACTTCAGTCGCCTGAGCACAATAAACGCCGATAACGCTGTATTATGTTATATCCCATTATTAGGCGAATAAATTCGCCCCTACGGTGATGATAATCAATTCCTTCGTAGGGTTTATTCTTTATCGGACGAATAAATTCGCCCCTACGGTGATGATAATTAATTCTTTCGTTGGACGTTTTCTATATGGGCGTTTTTGTAGAGGCGTTTGTAGGGGCGACTTCAGTCGCCTGTTCACAATACACATCAATAAC
>NZ_JAUOPW010000027.1:0-54901 GCF_030547795.1 Colwellia sp. 5_MG-2023
ACTAACATTGCATACCGTATGAAAGAGCTTGCAACACAAGGTGCTAGTGACGCGAATGGCGCTACTGAATGGGCTGCGCAAAGTGCAGAATATACAGCCTTGACTTCAGAGCTTGATAGCATTATGAAAAACACTTCATTTGGTGGTACCTTATTACTAGAGGGTACGGGGAATAAATTTGCTGATGCTGCTGGTGTTAAATTTCAAGTAGGCTCAAGCACTGCTGAAACGCTAACGGTTGATATCTCAGGATCCTTGGATGCCACTACAGGTGTGGCTAAAAATATTGATGATATTCAAGGTCTAACTACAGGTGGTTTTGCATCTGTAGCTGAGGCGCAAGCTCATTTAGCGCTAATTGATACGTTGATTGCAGGTGTTGGTGGTGCTCGTTCAGCGTTAGGTGCGTCAATGAATCGTCTTGAGCACACCATGACGAACGTAACTAACATGAAAGAGAATACGCAAGCTGCGTCATCTACGTTAATGGATGCTGATTTTGCGGCAGAAACGTCTAACATGACTAAGCAGCAGTTGTTAATGAACTCAGGTATTTCAGTATTGAGTACGGCGAACAGCACAACACAAATGATTGGTTCATTACTTCGTTAATAGTTTAATGTACTAATTGATGTTACAAATTAAAATAGCTATTGGTAATATAGCTATTTTAATAAATAAAAATTCATTTGAGTTTTTATTTATTAAAATAAATACTTGGAGAATAAAATGTCTTTATCAGCATTAAGTATTGACCCAGCTAATTTGGCTAGTCAATATACACAAATTGAACGTGCTTCAAAAGATCAGTTGTTGAGTAATAAAAGTTATGAATTTTCTAGTAAAATAAGTGCATTTGATAGTTTAAAAAGCACATTAACCAGCTTTTATGATAGTTTGTCAGATAATCTTGATAGCGATAGCAGTTTTTTAGCAAATTCAGCTACTGTGACTGATGAAGCTGCGCTTAATATTACAACGACAGGTAGTGCATCACCAGGTGAGTATGATGTTTTTGTTGAACAATTAGCACAAGCACACCAAGTGGCACTTAGTTTTGATACCACTTTACCCTTAAGTACTAATGGTGAATTAAATATTGATTTAGCAGGTGATTCGTTCAGTGTTGATTTATCAACACTTGCAGCAGGCGCTTCGTTAAGTGATTTAGCCACTGCTATTAATTCGCATGTTGATAATAAAGGTGCTAAAGCAAGTGTTATACGTTCAGGCACTGAAACATTCTTAGTTATGACTAGTGAAGAGTCGGGTGCTGCAAATCAAATAGCGATTAGCTTTACACCTGCTGCAATTGCTCCTGATATCAATGGTGGTAATATAGCTAGCGCTATCACTGGGCAAACCGAGCTTACCGCAGCACAAGACTCTATCATTAAGTTAGGGGCAACGTCTGCTATTACAATTACCTCTTCAACCAATACACTTGATACTGTTATTGAAGGGGTAACGCTTAACCTAACGAAAGTACAAGCAGCCGGAGATAGTCCAGCGCACGTTTCGGTTGGGCAAGATGTAGAAAATACCAAGAGTAATATTCAAGGTTTTGTCGATGCGTTTAACAATTTATCAAGCAGTATAACAACGAACGATGATTTAAAAAGAGATAACTTAGCAAGTAGTCTAGCGCGTTCATTACGTAATGATTTTCAGGGTACATTCGAAGGTAAAACACTTTATTCGGTAGGGATCGAATTTGATCGTAGTGGTAATTTACAAATAAATAGTGATAGATTAGAAGATGCATTGATTTCTGATCCTGATTTGTTGACTAAGATGCTTACCGGCGATAACGGCATAATGTCGAAATTAGAAAAAAGAATAGAACCTTATACAAAAAGCTACGGCTTAATTACTGATAAAAAAGATACCTTGCAAGCTAGTTTAGATATTATTACTAGACAACAAGAAAGCCATGAATTCTCAATGGAGCAAGTATATCAACGTTATTTATCACAATTTACACAAATGCAGCAGACTATTGCACAATTAGAATCTACAATGGGTCAATTTGGTTAAGGATTAATAATGTTAGACATAAATGACGGCTTTTCGGCTTATAAAAGCACCTCTATTGACGGTCGTGCTGCCGGTGCAGATATTCATAAGTTAGTGTTGATGCTGTTTGATGGTTTTTTAGATGAATTAGAGAGTGTCACTGGCCATATTAATCAAAAGCGCTATGATAAAAAAGCGCAAAGTATTGAAAAAATGATGCGTATTTTGGGGGGGTTAGAAGCCTCACTTGATTTAGAGTCAGGTAGTGAAGTAGCCGTTAATATGCGAAATTTATATGAACACTGTGGACAATCACTTTTACAAGCAAGTTTAAAAAATGATTTAAGCTATATTGATTCTGTTCGTACTGTCATGACTAATCTACAAGAAGGTTGGAAAGGATTAGGTTCACAGGTAGCATAATTACCTAAGAAATATGTTTTTATAAACCAGTTGCATCGCAACTGGTTTTTTATTTTTAAGAGTACTGAATTGTTCTGATCAAATAGATGAATATATACATTAATAAAATAAAGAATGATAGTTTTTCTATTTTATATAAAAAGTCAGTAAAGCAAGTAGAGTCTCAATAGCTCATCTTGTATAAGTGAATTTGACGATGAAGTCAGGAAAGTGGTTGCTAGAGAGATGTTTATTAAGTTGAATTCAGTTAAATAATAAATGGGTAAATTCTCTTCCATTTACTTCCGTTATGCGGAAGTTCCGCTTCCGCAGAGTTTGAATCAAAGTAAGATTATTTCTTGTTTTTCAGTTACTTGACAGTTGGTGTGTTTTTTGCAATATTAATGAATTAAATAAATTTGGTATCAACAGAAGTGTTGTCATTGTGGTTTTGAGCGGAACAATTATTTATGAATCAGTTGCAGGCTGAACAAAAAATACAATCACTTTTATTGTATATGGCAGAATCCATTGAAAAAGGTAATTGGCATAAGATTCGTGAGGCTGATCGTCAATTGATGTCCTTAATTAATGGAATCAAAGAAGCTTCTTGGTTTACATCTTTTGAACCCAAATTAGTCTCATTAAAACGAGATTATGAAAAAAAAATACAACTGATTAATGCTCAAAAAGAAGATATGAGTAAAAAAATGCAACGTCACCAAACAGATAGTGATGGAATACTAGCTTATAAACAATTGACAGAGAGCATTGGGCAATGACGGTTCAACTACGCACACAAACTATAGCGCAACAAGACGTTTTAGGTGATAGCCAAATCAAGGCAAATTCTTCGCAAAGTTCAAATTCATCAGCGAACACAAATACTGCTGACCTAAATGCAGCTACAGCTACGTTAGCGCCAACATCGAAGTCGTTGGACTCCAAGCCATCGGAGCACTCTACTGATCCTAGTCAAACATATGATGATGCGGAAGAAGCATTGGTATTTGTATTGCCTGATATTTTGGTAGATGATCAGAGTCTAGAAGCGAGTGATGTCTTGCTTGATAATGAACAACTAGATAGTACAAATAAAGATACGCCGAATGAATTACAAGCATTTATTCAAAACCCTAGAGCGCAGAGCTTTAAAACACAACCGATAACGTTGTCAGAAGATCTTATTGTACAGGCATCGGTGTCAAATAATCTAACCTCTTCTTTGTCAAACATAACGTCAATATCTCCGGTTGAAAATGGAGCCAAAGCTAGTGATGCTAAGTTAGTGGATCCAATAGTTACTCAAATAAATACAATGAGTAAGTTAGATGGCAATGACGTACTGCCACTATCAACGACTATTCAACCAGCTTCAACCGTTATTAATGACGCAGCAAACGCTACCACAAACCCCGATATTATAAAGCCATTGATACAAGCAGATAAGTTGCTCTCAAGTAGCCAACAGAGTGAGTTATTAGTGAAACCTTCGGGAGTTAATAATACAGTACAAGACCAATATTTAGCTACGCGACTTTTATCTGAGAATTCATCAAGTAACAGTGGTGTAAGTAATATAAATCATAAGTCTACAACGGCTGATGCTATTAATACATTGGCTTCGTCGGTAGTATTAAATGATGAAAAAGATTTTCAAAAAGGATTAATCCAGCAAGTTTTAAGTAGTGTTGAAAATCGTGAACATACCCTTTCAAAACCTGCTTTTGGATCCACAGCAGAGACTCAAACTGTGAGTCAACAATGGCGTAAAGAGCAATTAACGAGTAACACAAATGAGTGGGGGCAACGTTTACTAAATGTTCTTAGTGATAAAGTGAGCTTACAAATAGGCCAACAAATACAAAGAGCACAAATACGCTTAGATCCGCCGCAGTTAGGTAGTATTGAAATTGCCATTAGTGTGGAAGGAGATAAAACGACAGTTCACTTAGTTGCAGGTAATGCACAAATACGTGAAGCTATGCAACAAACACTGGATCAGTTACGACATTCACTATCACAAGCTGGTGATGTTACCGTTGAAGTTGATGTAGGGGAAAAACAGCAACAATCCGATAATTCAGGGGATACATCTGAAATGGATATAGCTGAAAATACAGCTATTGAAGAAGAAGCTACTTTAAAAACAACAGAAAATAGTGCCAGAGATTGGTTGAATCGATTAGTTTAAGAATAGTTGGAGTATGGATAAGTGAATAAAGTCGTTATAGGAATTATTGTAGTGGTGTTACTTGCAGGTGCTTTTTTTGCAGGTAAATTGTTAGATAGTCAAGACTCAGAAGAGCAAAGCAAAGGAGAAGTGGTAAGCGCAACCGAGCAGTACTTTGCTATGGAACGTTTTATTATAAGTATTAACGATGAAAATTTGACTCGCTATTTAGTATTAGATTTAAGTCTAGCGATTCCTGCTGATGGACAAAGCTCAATTACTGCAGAAACTTATGCGCCACTTTTGCGTAATGAATTAGTAAAAAGGTTTGTGAACTTAGATCGAGACCATGTGAAAAGTGAGTTTACCGATATAGAACAAATGCAAAAAACACTGTTGGAGAAATTTAACTCGGTATTAAAGACGAAATCGGACCTCGAGTTAAGTAATGTTATTATAACTAATGTTTTTATCCAGTAAGGAAAAGCATGTTAGTTCAAACGGAATGGTCTGAACAAGTCAGTGAAAATAGCACCTTGACTGCAGAAAAAGAAAGTGAATTATTAGCAAAGTATGCTTATTTAGTTAAGCGTGCAGGTGCTCATATGCGCACTCAACTTGGTGTCATTGTTGATGTCGATGATATTCAACAGATTGGTTTGGTTGCCTTACTTTCATCTATACGTCGTTATGGGCGTGATGTAGATGAAAAATTTGCGGCTTATGCGTTCAAATGTATTCGTGGTGCGATGCTGGATGAGTTTAGGCGTGTTGATTGGCGACCTAGACAGTTAAGACAAAAATCCCATAAATTAAGAGATTGTACAAGAGCCTTAGTGAAGAGGCTTGGCAGAGAGCCAAATGATAGTGAGCTGTGCGCGGCATTAAAGGTAAGCCCTGATGAATTGCTAGAACTTCATTATATTACCCAAGCAGAAGCGATGGATAGCTTAGAAAGTTTACTTGATGATGGTGGACAATATTGCTCGCCTACAGATGATACACTGTCAAAAGCTGAATCAGCAATGGAATTACAAGCCGCTATGGCAACACTGCCGGCGCGAAATAAACTGTTACTACAGCTTTATTACACCTATGAAATGAATATGAAAGAAATAGCTTTGACCCTTGAACTTACTGAAGCGAGAGTGTGTCAACTTCATAAAGAGGCATTAGTTGCCTTAACCCGAAAACTCAAACATAGCGAATAACCGAGGAAGCAAATATGCAACGATTGATAGGTTTACTGGTGGTGCTTGGTACCGTATTAGGTGGTTTTGCATTCGCCGGTGGGAATCTAGCCACAATGTGGCAGCCTGCGGAATTTTTAATTATATTTGGCGCTGGTATAGGAGCGTTAATTGTGGGTAACTCAAAGTTTGTATTGCTCGAAATGTTATCACAGCTAAAGTATCAATTATTTAGTAATAAAAACAGTCATACAACAGATCTTTATCACGACATACTCATGGTAATGTACTCATTGCTTGACTTAGTTCAAAGTAAAGGCATCAAGGCATTGGATGACCATGTAGAGAATAGTGAAACAAGCTCGATATTTCTCGCTTATCCTAAAGTGGCCGAGTTTCCACAATTAGTAACCTTTATCTGTGATAACTTTAGACTTTACAGTATGGGTAAAATTAATTCTCATGATTTTGATGCAATATTAGAGCAAGAAATTTATACCATTGAAGAGCAAAAACTAAAACCATCACATGCACTAGGTGATATTGCTGAAGCTATGCCTGGTTTTGGTATTTTGGCAGCGGTTGGCGGGATTATTATTACTATGCAACATCTTGATGGCCCAATGAGTGAGATCGGTTACCATGTTGCTGCGGCATTGGTTGGTACTTTTATTGGTATTTTTGCCTGTTATTGTTTAATGGCGCCTCTATCTACAGCGATGGCCTCGTATGTAAAAAAACAAATGGCATTGTTAGAATGTGTTAGAGCTATGTTGGTTGCGCACGCTAAAGGACATGTTGCTATTGTTGCTATTGATTCTGGACGTAAGCTTATCAATGAAGAAATTAAGCCTAGCTTTACAACCATGGAACAATGGATTAATAACCGAGCAGCATAATGTCAAATTCTGAACTGATTGTAATAAAGCGTGGCCGTCGTAATAAAGGTCATGGTAAACATGGCGGAGCCTGGAAAGTTGCGTTTGCTGATTTTACGTTAGCAATGATGGCTTTTTTTATGGTGCTTTGGATTTTAGCTATTACTAATGATGCAGAGCGTAAAAAAATTGCGCATTATATGCGTACTCATTCAGTGTTTGATGGCAGTCCATCTTTTTTTAAGCAGGGCAATAGTCCTTTTCCTATCGATTTAGGGGGGTCGCCATCAATTATTGATAATCAAGCCTCAAATCGTCTACCACCAGATAATCCTCTGCCAGGTATAAGTGAATACCTTCAAGTTCCTGAAGGAGATAAAGAACCACTTGCAGGTAATGGAGATAAATTGAATTCGGCTATTGATAGCGAATTTGCTGCTTCATCAGAATTAAGTTTGTTATTAAAAAGTTTTGAAGAGCTTTCGAAGGAAGAGCTATTAAATAATAATATATTAGTTGAAGAGGTACCTTCAGGCTTGAGAATAATTATTAAGGATGATGACAATCATACGATGTTTGCTCCTTCACAAAAAACAATGTCACCTTTTTTTGAGGATTTGTTCTTGTATCTAGGCGGAATGTTTAAAGATATTAACAATAAAATTATAATATCAGGGCATAGTGATGCAAGCCCATTTAAAGGACAAACCTATACCAATTGGGAGCTTTCAGCTGAACGAGCACAACAAGCTAGAAAAATTATGGCTGCGGGTGGTATGCCAGCTTCGAGAGTAATGCAAGTTAATTCATTTTCTTCAAATCGCCTATTGAACAAGAAAGATAAAACAGCAAGTGAGAATAGAAGGGTTGAGTTACTCGTGCTTACATCTGATGCAGAAAAGAAAATTAACGATCTTTTTGCCGACGATAATGTGCAAAATCCTATTAAACAGTCAGCGAGCGCGGCGACAGCAAATAAGCCAGTGATGCGCTTGGAAAGCAATGATGAATGACAATAAGATAACAGAACAAGAGTGGGAAAAAGAAAACCAACGTCTATATAAACGTTGGTATTTAAATCATAAAGATGAGCATTTGTCGTTGGCAATACAACGAAGTGGTATTGCGGTTAAATTAAAGCATCCTTGGCTATTTGGTTATCAAATTTGTCAAGGGGTTATTAAAAATGTCAGTGTTGGTGGTGCAGGGTTATTGGTTCCGGCCGAAAAAAAATTACCAAAAAGAGTAGTTGTTGCTTTTAACCAAATAGAGAGTTTTACTGGTTTGGTTAAGTACAGCAAAAGCATTAATGAGCAGTTGAAATTTGTTGGACTTGAATGGGCAACAAAGAACGAGCAAGAACGAATGGATTTAGTCGCAAACTTGCAGGCTTTATCTAAGCAAGAAAAATAACATGAATGTATTTACATTTTTAATTGGAAAGCGATAGCAATGAAAATTTTATCCCCGTCAAAAAGTAAGCTTATTAAAGCTGAACAAGCGAGTAAATTTGCAGTGCTGCCTTTGACTTTAGAACAAAGAATTCACGAAGCAGCGGTTAAATCTGCTGCAAATGTAAATTTAAATAAGGTGTTAGAAATTGAGCTAGCGAAACTCTTTAATGATAGTAGCTTCTCTATAGAGGTAACCCCTTGTTCGTATACAGCTATCTATAGTTGGTTTAATGAAGCGCCTAGGGTGTTTGTGAAAAGTGCTTCTTTTGTGCCAGAGGATGAAGATACTTATTTGTCGTTCGATTATCAAAGTGCTCACCGGATGGCTGATTTATGTCTCGGTGGCGTGCTAAACTCGGTAAATAAAAAAGCGCCAGTTGATAGCTCAATCCAAGATGATAAGTCAGAATCAGATGATAACTCAGTTCAAGATGAAAAATTAGCGTCAGATGATAATTTAGCTCAAGATGGTAATTTAGAATCAGTTGATAAGCCAAAGTCTGAACTTAGTGCGACCGAAGCACGAATTTGTGGGCGTCTATTACAAAGGCAAATACAAGGCATACAATATTTATTATTTAAAGAACGTGGTAGCCTTGCTGCAGAAATTTGTAAAGATGAAGCTATTCCTAATTCATTAAATCACTTAGCATTTAAAGTGAGACTTATTCTTGAAGAAGAGGTGGTTAGTTGGTTTATTTGGTTACCTGTTAGCTTTTTTAATACTTCAAAATTAACAAATGCTCAAAACAAGGATGCTCAGCCATTATCTATGGCTTGTAGCCATAAATTTATAGTAAAAGGCCGTGTTGAAATGGCTTCAAAAAGAGTGACACTAAAACAATTAAAAGCGTGTATGAATGGCGCTATTTTACCAATTGAATTAAATACTCCAGCACTATTTAAGCTTGGTAAAACAACATTTTTAAAAGGACAGGTTGCAGAGCAAGATGCAAATCTGACATTTCAAGTTACTGATATACCAGAAAAGAGTGAATTATAGTATGAATGACAATTTAGATGCTGCATTAGATGCCTTAGATTTAGACGATATCGACAATGAGTTAGTTGATAATAAGCAAGACAATAATATGTCTTTATTTGAAGGTGTACCTTTAACGATTACATTAGAAGTGGCCAGCACAGAAATTACCTTAGGTGAGTTAAGTCAAGCTAAACAAGGGGATGTACTTCGCTTAGATAAAGAAGCGGGGCAACCTTTAGATGTTAAAGTTAACGGCGTTTGTTTTGCTCAAGCTGAAGTGGTGATGGTTGATGGTCAATATGGTTTAAAATTTATCAACGACGAAGAATCATCTACGCAGGAATCATAAAGCAATGAGCAAAAGCGCATACATTAAAATAGGCTTTTTGTTATTGACTTTGCTATTGCCTGGTTGGTTAAATGCGCAAGAATTAACGTTATTTTCTTTGAAATCAACAGAGGAAGGTCAAGATTATAACGTAAAGTTACAAATTCTATTAGTAATGACTCTGTTGAGTTTAATTCCTGCATTACTGATGGTACTCACTTCGTTTACTCGCATTATTATTGTATTAGCCATTTTGCGCCAAGCGATGGGGTTACAGCAAAGTCCGCCTAATCGTGTATTGATTGGGATTGCGCTGATGCTTACTGTGTTGATAATGCGACCTGTTTGGCAAGATGTGTATCATAATGCCTATAAACCATTTCAAGAAGAAACCATTGGCCTTGAAGAAGCGTTACTTAAGGCTGAAGTACCACTTCGAGCATTTATGCTTAAACAAACGCGTGAAAGTGAATTGCATCAGGTATTACTTATTGCCAACGAACCTACGACATTGAGCGCACAAGAAATACCTTTTGAAGTGCTTATGCCAGCGTTTGTGTTAAGTGAGTTAACAACAGCCTTTCAAATAGGTTTTATGTTATTTATTCCATTTTTGATTATAGATTTGGTGGTTGCTAGTATCTTGATGTCAATGGGGATGATGATGTTATCACCGTTGATTATTAGTCTACCCTTTAAATTAATGATCTTTGTGTTAGCGGATGGTTGGTCAATGTTGGCTGGGACGCTAGCTGCAACTTTTGGAATGTTACCATGACCCCTGAAATGGCAATGGAGCTTGTAGCAAGTGCAATTTATACTATTATCGAAATGATTTTAGTGTTAATTGTACCTGGTTTAATTCTTGGCATTATAGTCGCCGTTATTCAAGGTGCTACCTCTATTCAGGAACAAACGCTGACCTTTTTACCGCGAATGATACTAACCCTTTTGATGATAGTCTTTACCGGGCACTGGCTGGTACGGACGATGTTGGAATGGTTTGATAATTTGAAATTTATGATTCCAGGAACACTTGGTTGAATTCATTAATTGAGCTTACTAGTGGAGATATTGTGAGCTGGATGGGTACCATGTGGTGGCCATTTGTGCGTTTTTCAGCATTACTTTGGTCTATGCCTATTTTTGATAGCCCAGTGGTAACACCTAGATCTAGAATTCTACTATCAATGATGTTGTCTTTTTTAATTGCGCCACAATTACCATTGGCTCCGGCAATTGATATTTTCTCTTTTGATGCTGTATTATTAACCGTTGAGCAGGTCATATTTGGCGTATTGATGGGGCTTTCGTTACGTATTCTGTTTGAAGTTATGTCTTTAGTGGGCTTGGTACTGTCAATGCAAATGGGGTTATCCATGGCACTGGTTATGGATCCCGGCAGTGGTAGTCAGGTCGCGTTATTAGGCCAGATATTTTGGTTGATGGCGGCGTTGCTTTTTTTTGCTGCTGATGGGCATTTAATAACGTTGCATGTAATGACACAAAGTTTTACGGTATGGCCGATAGGTACAAGTATTTATGAGGTTGATATTCGTGCAATCCTTAATTTGTTTGCTTGGCTCTTTGCTTCTACCTTGTTGTTATCTTTACCTGGTGTAATTGCAATGTTATTAGTTAATTTAACCTTTGGTGTTGCTAGTAGAGCAGCACCTTCGTTAAATATTTTTGTATTAGGTTTTCCAATGGCTTTGTTAATGGGCTTCTTTTGTGTATTTATGACATTAACATATACTGGTGGTGCTTTTTCAAATCTAACCTACCATGTATTGTCTGTTTTTTCTGAGGCTATGGGATAAGTAATGTCTGAAGATAGTTCACAAGAAAAAACAGAGCAGCCCTCCGAAAAGCGCTTGAAAAAAGCGCGTAAAGATGGTCAAGTTGCGCGTTCTAAAGAATTGAATACCGCTATCTTGTTAATGATTAGTATCGCGGGCTTACTTTTTTTTGCAGATATGTTTTATAGTTTATTGTTAGAGATAATGCATAACACTATGATGTTAGATCATAGTATTCTGGATAACAAAAAATTAATGCCTATAGCGTTAGGTAATGCACTTTTAGATATGCTTTCTACATTAGTGCCTTATTTACTTTTAGGGTTTGTCGCTATGTGGATTACGGGTATTTTACCCGGCGGATTTGTGTTTTCTATGAGCTTAGTCGCTCCTAAATTTAGTAAACTTAATCCGCTAAAAGGTTTAGGGAAAATGTTTGGTAAACAGACATTAATAGAATTACTCAAATCAATTGTCAAAATAACTTTGCTCAGTATTTGTTTGTATACTTTTTTGACGCAATTGTGGGGGCAACTAGTGGCTTTACAAAGCCAAGATCTCTATGTAGCTATTTCTCATGGTATAGAGTTATTGTTTCTAGCAATGATTATTACCGTAACATTATTACTAATTGTTGCAGCTATTGATGTACCTATTCAGCAGCATCAAACGCTAAGTAAAATAAAAATGACTCATCAAGAAGTAAAAGAAGAAAGAAAGTCATCAGATGGTAGCCCTGAAATAAAGAATCGAATTAGGCAAATTCAGTATCAACAAGCTAACCGAAAAATAGAAGAACGAGTGCCTAATGCTGATGTCATTATTACCAATCCAACCCATTATGCTGTTGCCATTCGCTATAGTGAAGATAAAGCAAAAGCACCCTACGTTGTTGCTAAAGGGATGGATGAGATGGCTTTACGGATTCGCGAGGTCGCCCGTAATCACAATAAAGAAATTATCGCATTACCTGCGCTTGCACGAGCTGTTTATTTTTCAACTCGTATTGATCAAGAGGTACCAAGAGGACTTTATACTGCCGTTGCCTATGTTTTAACGTATGTTATGCAATTAAAAGCCTATAAACAGGGACGTGGACAAGCCCCAGCCCCATTACCTAAACTTAAAATCCCTGCAAATTTGCAGAAACCATAACTGTGGAGTATTACATTGAACTGGCGTAGCCTTACTCGACCTTATACAGCGATACCTGTATTACTTTTAGCCATTTTATCTATGGTTATATTGCCTTTACCTGCCTGGCTATTAGATACGCTATTTACTTTTAATATCGTGCTTTCTGTTATTGTGTTATTAGTTGCTGTTTCGAGTAAAAGACCACTCGATTTCTCTGTTTTTCCAACGATTTTATTAGTGGCGACCTTAATGAGGTTGACACTTAATATTGCGTCAACCCGTGTAGTTTTACTCCATGGTCATGAAGGTTCAGATGTTGCTGGTCGTGTAATCCAAGCTTTTGGTGAAGTGGTTATTGGCGGTAACTATGTTGTTGGTATTGTTGTATTTATTATATTAATGATTATCAACTTTGTAGTTATTACGAAAGGTGGAGAGCGAATATCTGAAGTTGCTGCTCGATTTACCTTAGATGCTATGCCTGGCAAGCAAATGGCAATTGATGCAGATTTAAATGCCGGCTTAATCGGTCCTGAACAAGCTAAAGAGCGACGTAATACCATTGCGCAAGAAGCTGATTTTTATGGCTCTATGGATGGTGCTTCAAAGTTTGTTCGTGGTGACGCGATTGCAGGACTCATTATTTTAGTCATTAATTTACTTGGTGGTGTCTGCATCGGTGTTTTTCAGCATGATTTGAGTATGGCTGAAGCATTTCAACGCTTTGCATTATTAACCATTGGTGATGGCCTTGTAGCACAAATTCCTTCATTACTACTTGCTGTGGCTGCGGCAATTATTGTTACCAGAATGAATGATGCCGGTGATATTAGTGAAACTGTTGGATCGCAACTATTAGCCTCACCTCGCGTTATTTTTACCGCTGCACTAGTAATGCTCATTTTAGGTGTTGTGCCAGGTATGCCAATGCTTGCTTTTGTGAGCTTTGGTTTACCCTTATTATATGCTGCTTGGCGTTTAGAAAAGTCATCACCAGATGATGGTTTAATAGAAGCTGAAAGTATTACCGAGTCAATATCCAATGAGCAGACTGCACTAAAATGGAACGACATACCTCATGTTGAACAGTTATCTGTTGAGTTAGGCTTTCGACTGGTCTACCTTGCTGATAAAGGTAAAGGTGAAGAACTTGTAAAGACATTACGAGGTGTTCGTAAAAATTTATCGGAACAATTAGGCTTTTTACTGCCAGAAATAAGAATTAAAGATAACCTGAGATTAAACCCACAAGAGTATAAAATTAAACTTGCTGGTATAGCAGTTGCTTCGTCGCAGCTAAATGCTAAACAATTGTTAGCGTTAAATACGGGGGATGTATATGGGCAGCTAGATGGTGAATTAACAACGGATCCTGCTTATGGCTTAGAAGCAGTGTGGATACCAGAAGAGGCGAAAGCTAAAGCTTTAAATATGGGGTATTCAGTTGTTGATTTGGGCACTGTTATTGCGACTCATACTGGTAAAGTTATTAAAGAGCATTTAGATGAATTATTTGGCTATGAGGATATCCAACGCCTCAATGAACGTTTGAAAGAGATTTCACCAGGTCTAGCTGAAGCGCTTGAAAAAGCATTACCGATCAATTTACAACTTAAAGTGATGCGCTTACTTTTACGTGAACATGTTGCGTTAGGTGATATAGTAACAATTGCTGGTACTCTCATTGATAGTGTTGAAGTGACAAAGGATCCTATTTTACTTACTTCTGATGTTCGTTGCGCGCTGCAGCGAGTGTTGGTTAAACAAGTGATGGGTGAGCGAGATGAACTAGCCGTATATAGCTTAGATGAAAAACTCGAACAAACGATGCAAAGTTCTCTTGACCAAGCAATGCAGTCAGGCAAAGTCGCATTAGATAGCTTCCCGGTGGATCCTAATTTACTTGGTCAATTTCAACGTACTATGCCAGCTATTATGGATGATATGAAAAGTAAAGGGATTACCCCTGTACTTATAGTGATTCCTCAGTTAAGGCCTTTATTAGCACGTTATGCTCGTTCGTTTACTAAAGGCAGCTTAAGTGTATTATCTTATAATGAAGTGCCAGATAATGTGAGGGTGAATATTATTGGCTCCTTAGGTTAGCATCGTTATTATATTTTGGTGAAAACCTTTTGCTTTAATAACTGCGCTCAAATATAGTAAATTAGTACTTGTTTTGTTTTTTTAGCATTTATTTTTTTGCATGCACCACTTAGTTGTCACACTTTTACAGTATCGTTTTGGTTGTGTCTTCATGTGTTATTTGTTAAAAAGTAATACTTGCTTAATTAAATTTATTAAAAAGCTTTTATTTACAACGCATTAATTCCTAATTAAATATGAAGTAAATGCGAATTATGTATGTATATTTGATAATGGGTGATTGCAATTCAGTTGCGGTTACTTATAATGAATGAATCGAAATAGTAATTAATAACTATTTTTTATGGAATCGGGTAGGAATAAACTAAGAAAATTAACTAGCAAACTATTTGAAAGAATAGGACGCAAAACTGCCAGTCTAAAGCTTAATGAAAATAATATTAAGTCAAGATCGTGGAGTTACATTAACTTAGCGGCACTTTTCATCTCATCTTATATGTGATGTTCCGCTTATTGCTAATATTTTACAAGGAACAGGTACATAAATGTTAAATTGTTTCCGTCAATTTTGTATTTTTATTCTCTTTTTTTACACCTTATTATTTACGCAGTACAGTAATGCCGAGCGTAATATTCAACAAACCTATGAAAACAGCACTTGGCAAGTTAGTGGTGATTCTTTTTTTTGTCAGTTATCACAAACCATTGATGAATATGCAGAGTTGAGTGTAACCTCGAGAGCAGGAGAGCCTCAAAACTTGAGTCTTCGATGGTTATTAACTGATCGTGAAATTACCAATGTGCAAGTTTTTACACGTCGAGCAGATTGGCAATCAGCACAAACAATACCCCCTAAGATAATGTTTAATTCATCTGAAATAGAACAGCAGCAAGTCTATTTTTATTCAGGAATCGCCTCGTTACTACGAGCTATTAAACAAGGTTTTTGGCTCGATGCTATTGTTGGTTTTGGTGATGAAGAACTACGTCTAACGTTTGCAAATACCTTTAGCGATAATGTCATTTCAAAGTATCAAGATTGTCGTCACCAACTTTCTCCATTATCGTGGGATCAAGCACGAGATCATGAATTTGAATTTGAACTAGGTGAACGCATAGTAAGAAAACAAGCAGATATTACTTTTTTAAAAGATTTAGCGCGCTTTATAGCATTAGATCCTAGCGTTGAAAAAGTGATGATAGATGGTCATACCGATGATGTTGGTTCACCACTAGCAAATAGACTGCTTTCGAAAGAACGTGCTGATGATGTTGCGGCTCGCTTAGTCGAATTTGGCTTACCAGAAAGTATGTTAGAAGTACGCGCGCACGGTCAGCGTTACCCTGTTGCTAACAATAGTACCATTCTTGGGAAATCTTCAAATAGACGAGTATTAGTTCGTTTATTTAGACGCTCAAATTGATTTCGGGCAAGGAGAAAATAATGGATCAAAAATACCTATTGTGGTTTGCACATACAAAGCCTAGTCAAGAAATTGAAAGCGCTGTAAGTGGTGAAAACTTTAAACTATTGCATACTAATTCACTACCTGATGCAATTAGCTACTGTTTAGACCTAAAGCCTCAGTTGATTTTTATTGATGCTGATAATGACCAAATGTCGCTGGTAGACTTAGTAATACTCATTCGTAGAACTTGTCAACATGGACAAATTATATCCCTTGTTGATTCGTCTCAAAGTGAGCTTGCTTCCTTATCGTTAACTAAAGGCGGCGCAGTTGACTTTTTACTTAAACCTTTTTTTCCTGAACAGCTGAAATTAACTATCCGTAACGCTGATTCTATGAAGCAAGGAGCCGAAGGTTTAATTGCTGTTTCTAATAAATCTCAACAATTGCTACGCTTAGCTAACCGCGCAGGGCAGACGAATGCAAGTGTATTAATTATGGGGGAATCAGGAACAGGTAAGGAGAAGTTGGCGCATTTTATTCATAAAGCGTCTGCTCGTGCAAGCCAGCCTTTTGTGGCTATTAACTGTGCCGCGATTCCAGAAAATATGCTTGAGTCAATGTTATTTGGCTATAACAAAGGAGCATTCACAGGTGCTACGAGTAATCAAGTTGGTAAGTTTGAATTAGCAAACGGTGGTACGATTTTATTAGATGAAATTTCTGAGTTACCATTAGAGCTACAAGCTAAGTTATTAAGAGTTATTCAAGAGCGAGAAGTTGAGAGATTAGGTAGTCACCAACGTATTAAGCTTGATATTAGGATAATAGCTTCTTGTAATAAACCACTGCGAGAACAAGTAGAAAAAGGCTTATTTAGAGAAGATTTGTTTTATCGTTTAGATGTACTCCCCCTTAGTTGTCCAACGCTTAGAGAACGCTCTGAAGATATACTCCCACTTGCACAGCATTTTATTACTAAGTATGGCTCAGATAAATTTAGTTTTAGTCCACAAGCCGAAGATATTTTACTTTGTTACAACTGGCCAGGTAATGTTCGAGAGTTAGAAAACGTAATTCAACGAGCGATTGTTATGGCTAGAGGGGTAGAGATCCAAGTCGGTGATTTAAATTTACCGCATTGTTTTCAAAAAGCAGCAAATATTTGTGCTAACCAGTTAAAAAACAATAAAAAACAAGCGGAATTTGATTATATATATGATTTATTAGGTCGCTTTAAGGGACACCGAAAACAGACTGCAGAGGCACTAGGTGTTAGTACTCGTGCACTTAGATACAAACTTGCTGCCATGCGTGAAAATGGCATTGATATAGATGCAATAGCTTAAATGTAAGGAATTTAAAAATGTCACCAATTGAAAGCCAAAGATTAATGCTGAGTAAAATGACTGATATGCAGCAAATTGCGAGCGATCGCATTATGCCTGCTGATATTACTGCAGATAGAATTATGTCTACTGAAATTAATACTCAGTTTTATGGAAGAAGTGATTCTATTAGCGGGGATTTTAAATCAGTTGTGCGCTCTATTAATGAGCAGCAAAATATTTCAGGTCAAATGATGGCTGCTGTAGATACTGGGCGTAGTGATGACGTTGTCGGTGCAATGGTTGCGAGTCAAAAAGCTAGCTTAAGTTTTTCTATGTTAATGGAAATTCGAAACAAAGTGTTAAATGGCGTTGATGATGTCATGCGCATGTCACTGTAATGGGAAAGTATTAAAGTATGAAAGGTGAACTAACAAAAGCTGACTCACAGCCACGTAATGAAGTGAACTTGCGCGAAAAAGTGGTTAACTTTTCCAATAAAATCAGTACAGCAGCGAGTCATGGTGAGAAGAATGTAGCAACAATTGCATTGTTAGCCACCCTAGTTGCAGCCACTATTGTTATTATTTTATGGACTTCCGCAAAAAATTATGTGCCTTTATATGGCAATCAAGAAAGTTATGATAAAGCAAATATTCTTGAAATTTTAGATAAAGAAGAAATTACCTTTCGAATAGATACGGATAGCGGCAATATCTTGGTACCTCAAGAAAAACTTGCTGACGCCCGTATCACTTTAGCAGCAAGAGGTATTAAAGCTTCTATGCCTGAAGGTATTGAAAATATTGGCAGTAAAGTATCAATGGGTACTAGTCAATTTATTGAATCAATGCAATATCAACATGCGCTTGAAGGAGAGCTTGCTCGTACCATTATTAATATGCAAGGAGTACGTAATGCCCGTGTCCATTTAGCTATTCCTAAACGTACATTATTTGTTGGTCGTAATGAGCAAAAAACTGCGGCATCGGTAATGGTTGATTTAGCACCAGGACATGAGCTCAAAGCTGAACATGTAGAGGCTATCATCTCGTTAGTGATTGGCAGTGTACCTGGGCTAGATCCACGTTCTGTTTCTGTTGTGGATCAACGTGGTGAGTTACTTAGTGGTAATTTATATGATAGTACTCCCATCGGTAAAGAGACAGATAAGAAACTCGCTTTTATTGAAAAAGTGGAGCGTAATATCGAGCAACGAGCATCGATCATGCTATTACCTATTTTAGGTGAAGGGAATTATCGAATTCAGGTTTCAACAGAAGTCGATTTCAGTGTAGTTGAAGAAACGAAAGAAGCCGTTGACCCGCAAAATGTTCTTAAGCAAGAGCGATTAAAATCAGACTCAACGGAAGACCAATTTGCCGGTGGTATACCGGGAGCACTTGCGAATCAACCACCATTACCTGAGGCTGATGGGGAAGAAGACAATAATGAACGAATCTCTGAGCGCAGTGAGAGCAGTCGTGAATATGAAAATGGTCGTTCTGTAACACATACGCGTTACGAAGTTGGTCGTTTAACTAATATGAGTCTATCTGTGCTGGTAAACGAGGCTGCATCAGGCTCTGAAGAGGGCTGGCAACAAGCAAACCTTGATGCTTTAGGTCAAATGGTTAAAACCGCAACAGGATATAATTTAGAACGTGGTGATCAATTCAATATTACTAGTTTCGCTTTTGTTGAGGCAAAAGTACTCGCCCCTGGTGAAGGTTTACAGTGGTGGCAGATGCCTGAAGTTAGAGAATATGCGCGTTATATTTTCGGTTTATTAATAAGCTTAGTACTTATTTTATTTGGTGTTCGTCCGCTTGTTAACCATTTAATTAAAGGTAAAAATATTACTGCACCTGCTGCAACTCTTGTTGAAAATCAAGTTAATGGCGCTAGCTCAGAGCATCCTTTTGAGCGTCAAAGTACACCGTTGGATGACGCACTTGAGAAAAATACAACTGAAGAAAATAACACTGCTGGCGCTAACGCTAACGCTAATACTAACTCTACTATTGCATTACCTAAAGTCGGTAGTGATTTCGAAGAGCAAATTGCGCATATGCAATTATTGGCTAGCCGTGAAACTGAGCGTGTGACATCAGTCATTAAATATTGGGTAGAGCAAGGGGTTGAAAGTGAATCAGGAAAATCATGATGGTATAGATATATCGGTACCGGGTCCAGACCGTGCCGCTATATCAATACCAGCGCTAGACCGTGCCGCTATTTTATTACTCAGTATGGGTGAAGAAAATGCGGCAAGTGTGATACGTAAATTAGGTCGACGTGAAGTTAAAGCTATTTCAGAGCGTATGGCAAAAATATCAAATATTACTAAAAATGATGTTGCTAATACACTGACTCACTTTTTTGATTGTTATCGTAACGAAAGCGGTGTAAATGGTGCTTCTCGTGCATACCTAGAACGTGCTTTAGATAAGGCTGTAGGTCGACGTCTTGCTCGAGGAATGCTTGATGATATTTACGGTGGGGCTATGAATGATGATTTACGTCGTTTGGAATGGGTGCCTGCCGAACTTATTATGCGCTTTTTAGAGCAAGAACATGTACAAATGCAGGCACTATTTTTGGCTTTTTTACCGCCAGAGCAAGCGGCGGCTGTTATATCACTATTTCCAGAGCCAAAACATGATGATTTATTGTATCGAATAGCAAGTTTACGCGAAGTAAGTGAACATGTAATGGACGATATTCGTTTGACAATTGAAGCGTGTATTGAATTTGTTGGTTGTCAAGTTGGTGCACAGGTCAATGGTGTTGATAAAGTAGCTGAAATTATGAGTCGATACAGTGGTAATAAGAGTCATATTATCTCGGTAATGAAAAAGCACGATAATAATGTTGCTGATGCGATTCAAGAGCGTATGTATGACTTTAGTAGTCTAACTTTACAGTCAGACGAAATACTATCTCAACTGTTAAATGATATCCCAGATGAACTTTGGACCATGGCATTAAAAGGGTCGAAACCTGATTTTATGGAACGTCTACTAAGCTCGTTACCTAAGCGTTTGGCGCAAGTATATACACAGCAAATCGAAAATTTATCGGCGCAACCTGTTAGCAAAGTTGAAGCCGCTAGACGGGAAATTATGAACATAATACGAGATATGAGCAAAAAAGGTGAAGTTGATTATAGACTCTACCAAGAAGAAACGGCTGGTTAATGATGAGTGAACCGTTTCGATTTCCTACGCTAACAAAAACCGATCAACAGCAAAGCTTACATCAACGCTTAAAGCAGGCGGAAGAGTTTGGTTGGCAAAAAGGCTTTGATGAAGGAATTCGTCAAAGTATTGAGGAACAAAAAGAAAAAATGGCTCAGGAAGTGAATGAGCGTGTTGAAACTTTAATTAAAGAGCAGATAGATGAGCATAAGCAAACATTACTTTTGCGCTTTAATGATCTATTTGAACAGTCTGAAAAAAATATTAACTTACAATCAGATGACGTTATTAAAGAGTTATGTGTTTTAATTACTAAAGTCACCAAAACGGTTTTAGATTGTGAGCTAAAAATACAACCTCAGCGCATGATTGTGCTTGTTCAGCAAGCTATAGAGTTATTAGCTGGACGGGATAAGATCAAAGAGGTTGTTTTTTCATCAGCAGATAAAGACTGGCTTGATGGTGCTGCATTAGAGGTGCTTACTACACAAGTTACGTTTGATGAACAACTCTCCCAAGGTGATGTTCAACTAATTGCTGATCAGCAAACACATAGTTTATCATTCTCGCAACGCTTAGATGCCTTGCTAAATGAAGCAACTACAGCACTATTGAGTGATGATTAATTCATGACTAGCACCCTATTAGAGCGCTTAGGAAAAGCAACTTGCGCGTTAACATCTCCACCACTCTTGCAAAGCTACGGCCGTTTGGTCCGTGTAAATGGCTTGACGCTGACAGCAGTAGGAGGTGTTTTCACCATGGGGAAAAAGTATCAAGTTGAGGGTATTGATGGTACTTGGTATGACGTTGAAGTTATTGGTTTTCATGAGTCTGAAGCCTATTTAATGCCATTGAATAAAATTCAAGATTTGTACGCTGGCGCTCGTGTTCGAGTTGCCAAGAATGAGCCTTCTGTCTGTATTGATGAACGATTGTTAGGGCGTGTGCTTGATGCACAAATGAATCCTATTGATGACCTCGGGCCATTAGCAAAAGATCAAGAAAATGTTGCGCTTAAGCTTTCAAAATCGACTCAATTAAACCCTCTACAACGTAAAGGGGTCACTGAGCCATTGGATGTTGGTATTCGAGCCATCAATAGTTTATTTACTGTTGGAAAAGGTCAACGTCTGGGACTATTTGCAGGGTCAGGCGTAGGTAAAAGTAAGCTATTGGGCATGATGACTAAATTTACCTCGGCGGACGTGGTTATTGTTTCGCTTGTTGGTGAGCGAGGTTGGGAAGTTAAGGAATTTATCGAACAAAGTCTCGGTCCTGAAGGCTTAAAAAAAGCAATTATTATCGCTTCACCTGCTGATGATTCTCCTTTACTTAGAGTTAAAGCTGCGGAGTTAAGCCATCAACTTGCTATATATTTTCGAGATAAAAACCTTAATGTGCTGCTACTGATGGACTCCCTAACACGCTATGCGCAAGCCTATAGAGAAATAGGCTTATCTGTAGGAGAGTTACCCGCTTCGAAAGGCTATCCTCCTTCAGTTTATAGTAAATTAACTCAGCTTGTTGAAAGCTCAGGTAATAGCGAAAAAAGCCAGGGCTCAATGACAGCAATTTATACGGTATTGGCCGAAGGTGATGATCAACAAGATCCTATCGCCGATAACGCTCGGGCAATTTTAGATGGTCACATCGTTCTTGATCGTACGCTGGCTGAAAAAGGGCATTACCCAGCGATAAATATTGGTGCTTCTATTAGTCGTGTTATGCCAAATATTGTGAATCCATCGCAATTGCAAAATTGCTATACATTAAAGAAATTATATAGTCGCTATTTACAAGTTCATGAACTTATTCCACTTGGCGCGTATCAAGCAGGTAAAGATGCCGAACTCGATGCCGCTGTGACGTTATATCCAGAAATTGAAAATTTTTTGTGTCAAAAGCTTAATGAAAAAATTGATTTTTCAGACTCAGCTACACAGTTAGAATTAATAATGGGGAAGTATAATGCTAACTAAGTTTAAAGATATGCAAAAAGATAAGCTTGATCAGATGCTAGCTAAACAATCGGAATTACAACAGCGTAGTGCTCAAGAGCAACAACGTTTACAATTATTGCAGCAACATATCGACAGCATGGAAAAGAATGTAAGTATGAAATCATCTATATGCTTGCAAAATCTTTCAGGTATGAAAGTGATCTTGAACAACTTATCTAACCAACAAAGTGCATTAATCACTCAGTCACAAAATGACGAATCACGTCAACAGCAAGCCTGTTTAAAGCAGATGAACTTTACCAAAGGAATAGAAGGGATTGTACAAAGTCGCCATCAAGTCTTACAAGAGCAGTTACAGCAACAAGAAAATAAAGACCTCGATGAAATGGTTATTCAAGGCTATGTTCGCAATAAACAAACAGGTTGAAGCCATTTTTATACCTTGTCTATACCATAAAATAACAAGCTAATCTGACCATAGTTTTGATTAGTATGGCTTAACTTTATTTCACTTCTTCTTCAATGGTGCTTAGCCATCAGCACTTAGATATCACACACTTGTATTAACTACTGTACCCCAAGCAGTCACTCTTTCTATTATTTGATCATATTTTAATTCAAAATCAATTAGATGATCCTTTTCTTATTTTTTATAAGTGATTGTTTTTATTTTTATTTTATAAGTTTTATTACCATGAATACATCAATTAATTTAAAATTTAACTGTAGGTTTATCTACAACTATCATTATTTTTATTAATAAATTTGTTGACTATATAAACTTGTGGTGGGATTATGCTCGGTAGCTGGGCATTTGCCCTAGTAATTTATAAAAATAAAATATTTAAACAAAGTGAAGTTATTGCGCTAAATAATAGTTTCATTTTTTCTAGGTCTGACTTTGCTGATTGTTACGCAAATACTTTCGATCTTACTGAATTTACGGTTAATACATAAAATAAAAGCAAAATAATAGAGGCGTAAATATGAAACACATATTTATCTCTTAATATTTGTTTATAAAATGAAAATGGGGAAAAGATAAATGTCTGATATTCAGAGAGATAATTCATTTAGTGATATAAATGAAGAACAAATGCCCGTTGCAAAAAGCAAATTACATGGCTGGAAACATTTCGCTGGTTTGTATGCAGGAGAGCATGTTGCTGCGACCGAATTTGTTATTGGGGCAACCTTTGTTGCCTTAGGTGCATCGACCAAAGATATCCTTTTAGGTTTAGTTATCGGTAACTTATTAGCAATGATGTCTTGGTGGTTATTAACAGCACCTATTGCTGTTGAAACTCGCTTAAGTTTATATAATTACCTTAATAAAATTGCTGGTAATTCAATGACCAAGCTTTATAACTGGGCTAATGTCGTTATTTTCTCGGTTATCTCTGCAGCCATGATCACAGTATCTTCTACCGCGGTCAGGTTTTTATTCGACATACCTGCACAACTTAATTGGTATCCAAATAGTTTTTGGTTTGTGGCAATCGTCTTAGCGGTTGGTTCTATTGTTGTGTTTGTTGCTATGTACGGTTTTTCAACCGTTGCGGACTTCTCTAAAATATGCGCGCCTTGGTTATTTGTTATTTTTATAGCGGGCTCTTTCACGCTTTTCCCTGCCTTATCTAATCATGTTTTAGGTACAACCACCTTAACTGGGTGGGGTGATTTTATGACTATTGGTGATAGCTCTATTTGGACTGGATTTACCAGTGATGGTGAAAAAGGTATTGGCTTGTTTGAAGTTATTGGTTTCGCTTGGGCAGCCAACTCAATTACACACTTTGGTTTAATTGATATGGCGATATTTCGTTTTGCTAAACGTAAAAGTTATGGCTTGTTCTCTGGTGTTGGTATGTTTTTTGGGCATTACTTAGCTTGGATTTCGGCAGGTATTATGGGCGCAGGTGCTGCGGTATTACTTAAAACAAGTATTAGTTCATTAGACCCAGGCGATGTTGCTTACCATGCATTAGGTTTAACTGGCTTTGTTATTATTATTATTGCCGGTTGGACCACGGCGAATGCTAATTTATATCGTGCAGGGCTAGCTGCTCAGTCTATTTTTGTTAATCAATCACGTGAAAAAACAACCGCTATTGTTGGTGTTGTTACCGTAATTATTGCCTGTTTCCCGTTTGTATTCTCTCAAATGTTACCATTATTAACTTACGCTGGTTTATTAGTTGTTCCTGTTGGCGGTATTGTTTTTGCAGAGCATGTATTGTTTCCAAAAGTTGGTTTAACGCGTTATTGGGCTAAATACCAAAATATTTCTCGTAGTATTCCTGCCATTGCTACTTGGGCTTTAGCTTTAGTTTTTGGTTTTGGTTTAAATATTTTAGACGTAATGTCTTTCTATTACTTATTCATCCCTACTTGGATATTCAGCATTGTTATTTACACCTTTTTAGCTAAGCAATATGGTGCTGATCGAGACTATACCAGAGCAGAAGCGGCAGAATTACTTGAGCAGCAAGAAATTGTCGCTTATCAAGTTAAGCAAGCTACTAACAATAAGCCTTTTATTATTGATACAAGTGTCATGAGCAAACTATTAAATGTTGTCTCAGTTATTTCATTATTGGTTATTACTGCCTTTGCTTGTCAAGTTATGTTTTTCAGTGAAACCATGGATATTTATGATGTAAATAAAGCGGAATTCGAATTTTACTGTTTTATCTTTACTATCACCTATTTCGCGAGCGCTTATATGTCGCTAAAACGTCAAAAAGCGCTGAACAAGTAGTAATTTAAAAGTAAATAAATACAATTCAACAAACTGGATAGCCTGAATTAGCGTTATCCAGCCTATATTTTTAGGGTTAATCCTATACCGTAAGGCAAAAAACATGACTATTACTTCATTAAATGAAACACAAAGCAACTCGTTAAACCAATTAACATTAGCGAGTTTACCTAGCAATATTGATATTCCTACTTATGATCGTAGTCAGCTTAAGCCGGGTATTGTTCATATTGGTGTTGGTGGTTTTCATCGTGCCCATCAAGCGGTATATATTAATGAATTATTAAAAACACCAGGCTCTGAGCAATGGGGAATTTGTGGTGTAGGTTTATTAGAAAATAATCGGGGTTTACGTGATGTTTTAGTTAAACAAGACTACTTGTATTCTTTAGTGGTACGTCATCCAAATGGCGAAATAGATAACAAAATTATTGGTTCAATGATTGACTTTATCTTTGCACCAGATAGCAAACAGGCAGTGGTAGACAAGCTAGCGCATAACGATACAAAAATTGTGTCGTTAACTATTACTGAAGGAGGTTATAACCTAAACCCTATTACTGGCGATTTAGATTTAGAAAACGAAAGCATAATACACGACATTGCCAATCCTGAAGATCCAACAACAGCATTTGGTTATATTGCTGCAGCATTACAAATACGTAAAAGCCAAGGTATGAAAGCTTTTACTGTGCAGTCTTGTGATAATATTCAACATAACGGTGCCGTAACACGTAAAATGCTACTTACTTTTACTCAGCAACAAGATCCTGAATTAAGTCAATGGATTGAAGATCATGTTGAGTTCCCTAATGCTATGGTCGATCGCATTACCCCGGTAACAACAAAAGCTGATATTGACTATGTGGCAGATACTTTTGGTTTAATCGACGAATGGCCAATTACCTGTGAATCATTTTCACAATGGGTAATTGAAGATAACTTTAGTGATGGTCGTCCTAATTGGGATTTAGTTGGTGCGCAGTTTGTCACAGATGTAACACCATTTGAAAAAATGAAAATACGTTTATTGAACGCAGGTCATTCAGTATTAGGTTTATTAGGTTCAATCCATGGTTATGCAACAATAGATGAAACCGTATCAGATAAAGATTTTGCCCAATATCTACGTGCTTTTATGGACTTAGAAGTTACACCGCTACTTGATGAATTAGAGGGTATTGATCTCGATGAATACAAAGACACGTTAATTGAACGCTTTTCAAACCCAAACATTAAAGATAGTTTAGCGCGTATTTGTTCTGAAAGTTCAGCTAAATTACCTAAGTTTTTAATCGCCACCATAAATGAAAACTTAGCGCTTGGGCGTGACTGTTCACTTGCTACGTTAGTTATTGCAACATGGTGTTTATACAGTGACAAACAAGTTAACCAAGCGTTAGAAGCGTTAGATATTCAAGATGCAATGAAAAATGATCTTGCTAAGTATGCGCATAAAACCACTGAAGATAAGTTAGCTTTCTTAAGAATTAATAGCTTGTTTGGTGATCTCATTGAACAACCTGTTTTTAGTGAGTTGTATGGCAACGCGATTGATGAATTATATTTACCAATCAGTAATATCAAAAATATTATGAAGAATACCCTTAACCAAAAACTAGCAGCGGAGAAATTATAATGAATAGCTTATTCATCAATGATAAAGCGGCAAGTGAAATCACCATTAACTGCTTTGGTGAAGTGTTATGGGACTGTTTTACTAGTGGTAAACGTTTAGGGGGCGCGCCGCTAAACGTCTGTTTACGCTTAAATTCTCTTGGTATAAAAGCACAAATGCTCAGTGCTGTGGGTGATGATGTTTTAGGTCATGAAATTGTTGATCAAATAAAAGATCGACAAATGAACACTGATTTTATTGCAATTAATTCTGAAAAGAAAACCAGTACGGTTGAAGTGACATTAGATCAAAGTGGCTCAGCTTCCTACGAAATTGTTGCGGACACTGCTTGGGATAACATTGCCTTAACTCCAGACCTTATTGAGCAAGTGACGTCTGCTGATATTTTTGTTTTTGGTAGTTTAGTTTGTCGTCAAGCTACCTCATTAAATACTTTAAGAGAGTTAATAAAGGTAGCCAAGTTTAAGATTTTTGACGTGAACTTACGCAAACCGCATTACCAACTAGAAACCTTAGTTGAACTAATGCAAGAAGCAGATTTTGTTAAGCTGAACGATGATGAACTTTACGAAATCGCGCATGCTATGGGCTCTAAGTTTAACTCGTTAGAACAAAACCTTGAGTTTATTGCTGAACAAACCAATACACCCTATATGTGCGTTACCAAAGGCTCTCATGGTGCGTTACTTAAAATTAATGATAAAAATTATTATAACTCAGGTTTTTTAATTAAGGTTGTTGATACGGTAGGGGCTGGTGATTCATTTTTAGGTTCTTTGATCTATCAATTATGCAATACAACCAATGCACAATATGCGGTTGATTTTGCCTGTGCTGTCGGTGCTATGGTGGCTCAAAATCATGGTGCGACACCTGAATTATCAATTAAAGATATTGAACAGTTTATCAACCCAATGTAACGACAGTTAATCCATTATTAGTAATAGATGGAGGCTAAAATATCGTTTAAGCCTCCTATTAAACCGTTTATTAAGTGAGATTAATTGGCTAATACAGTCATTTATTATATTGCAGAACTATCATCTGGAGCGACTTAACTTTTAATTAGTACTCCATGGGTAATAATTGAATCAATTTGGTATGATTGTAGTAGTATCTATTGGATTAACTAACTGAAAAACTCAGTAATTGACCAAAACTCAATAAGGATAAGTAGAGTTGAACAAATCTATAGCTTTATCTCCACATGAGCCGATAAAATTAATTATCTTCGATTGTGATGGTGTATTAGTCGATAGTGAAATATTAAGTCAGCGTGTACTGCTAGGTATGCTAAAAAAGTTAGACGTTGTTGTCTCTGAAGACTATTTCCTCACTAACTTTTTAGGCTTTAATTTTAAGCATGTCACCGCGAAAGTTTTTGAAGACTTTTCAGTCAAGCTGACGAGTGAATTTCGTGAACGCTATCGAGCAGAACTGATTAACGTGTTTGCTGTAGAACTGCAACAGACCAATGATCTTGAGTGGATGCTATCTCAGCTTAAAATAGACAGTTGTGTTGCGACAAGTGGTAGCCCAGAAAAAGTAAAAAACTCGTTACATTATACCAAGCTTGAAGACTATTTTGCTGGCAAGGTATTTACTTCTTCAGAGGTTAAACATGGTAAACCTGCCCCTGATTTATTTTTACATGCCGCCAATTCAATGGGGGTAGCAGCTAAAAACTGTTTAGTGATAGAAGACTCTCATGCTGGTGTTTGCGCAGCCCAAGCGGCCAATATGAATGTTATTAGGTATGTAGGTGCGAGCCACCTGAACAGTAAAAATATTCTGACTCAAATATCTGAGGGCAGTAATAGTGATAACCTTAGTCGCGTTTGCACTATAGAACATTGGTCACAATTATTTGAGCAAGTACCTTCGCTTATTTCATCATGCAACATCGAGAGGTAACACGTGTTAAAGCGATCTAAGTCAGAAATAAGAAAGTTAGACGATGCTGCTAAAGCCGGTTGGTTATATTACGTTGCAGGTAATACGCAAGAAGAAATAGCTAAAAAACTCAATATATCGCGTCAATCAGCGCAGCGAATGGTGGCATTATCCGTCAGCGAAGGCTTGATTAAAGTCAGGTTAGAGCATCCAATAGCGAAATGTATGGACCTGCAACTCCAGCTTAAAAGTCGTTTTGGATTAACCTCTTGCATTGTTGTGCCCAGTGATAATAGTGCGCCTAATTCTACATTAGGGCTTGCTCAAGCTGGCGCTAAAGAAATAGAATTTCATTTAAAGTCACCAGAGCCGAAAGTAATTGCGATGGGAACAGGACGAGTTTTACGCGCTTGTGTAGAAGAATTGACGTTATTGAACTGTGAGCAGCATCAAATAGTTGCTTTATTGGGAAATATGGCTTTAGATGGTTCGGCTTCATCCTATGATGTTGTGATGCGTATGGCTGAACATATTAATGCCAAGCATTACCCTATGCCTTTACCTGTACTTCCAAGTAGCAAAGAAGAAAAAGAGCAATTGCATGCGCAGCGCTATATTGCGAATAATTTAAAATTAGCGTCACAAGCTGATGTTACTTTTATTGGGGTAGGTAATTTAGCCATTAACTCACCGCTGCATATAGACGGTTTTGTTAGTCCTGAAGAGCTTGAAGAGTTACAAACGAAAGGCGCGGTAGGAGAGTTAATTAGTTGGGTTTTAGATGTTGACGGTAATTTGATTGATTGCACTGTTAATCAACGAGTTGCCAGTACTCCTTTGAAAGTAAATCCAGAGAAACCTGTGTATGCTATTGCAGCGGGGGAAGAAAAGGTATTAGCAATATTAGGTGCGCTTAGATCTAAACTAATTAATGGTTTAATCACCAATGAATATACGGCTGAACGCTTATTGAGTATTGCGTAAAATCTACAATATTTACTAGCGTTATGCGAAATTAATGATGATGACTGAGCTAGCTGGTGATGTCAGATTCAATTATTGAAACAAACTTAAATTTTATTATAAAGGCTTATTAAACATGTTAACTAATTCACTGGCATGGCAAAACTTACAAATTCACTATTTAGACAGTAAATCAATTCATTTAAAATCATTGTTTCGTATGGATCCTGAGCGATTTGATAAATTTACAATATCAGCCTCTGGATTAACTTTAGATTATTCAAAAAATCACTTAGTACCAGAGACTAAAGCGTTACTTGTTGAGTTGGCTAATCAATGTGGTGTTAAAGAAAAAATAGAACAAATGTTTTCAGGTGAGCCAATTAATACCACGGAAAATCGTCCGGTGTTACATACAGCGCTACGTAATTTTTCTGATGAACCCGTGCATGTTGATGGTGAAAATGTAATGCCATTAGTAAAAAGCACTTTAGACAAAATAAAAAGTTTTGTGGATGATGTTTCTTCAGGTGTTACCAAAGGTTATAGCGGCAAGGCATTTAAAGATATAGTCGCAATTGGGATTGGCGGCTCATTTTTAGGCCCTAAAATTATGTCTGAGGCACTAAAGCCTTATCGTCAAAAACACTTAAATGTACATTACGTCGCCAATGTCGATGGTTGCCATATTCATGATGTGTTGTCAGGATTAGATCCAGAAACAACCTTGATAATTACCTCATCAAAAACCTTAACTACGCAAGAAACGTTAAGAAACACTGAAACAGCTAAAGAATGGTTTTTAGAAAAAGCTGACATTAGTGACATTCAACATAACTTTGCTTGTGTATCAGCCAATGTTGAAGCTGCTAAACGTTTTGGTATCAGTGAAAAAAATATTTTTCCAATGTGGGATTGGGTTGGTGGACGATACTCAATTTGGTCAGCCATTGGCTTACCACTTGCCATTGGTATTGGTTTTGACAACTATTTAGAGTTTTTAAATGGTGCATTTGAAATGGATGAACATTTTAGAAAAGCACCATTTGAAGAAAATATGCCTGTCATTATGGCGTTATTGGGCATTTGGTATCGAAATTTTCATGGTGCACAATCGCAAGTATTATTACCGTATTACCATTATTTACGCGGGTTGCCAGCTTACATACAACAGCTTGATATGGAAAGTAATGGTAAATCGGTCAATTTAGATAATAAAGAAACTAACTACGATACTGGCCCGATTATTTGGGGAAGTGAAGGCACGAATGGACAACATTCATTTCATCAATTGATACATCAAAGTAAAACCCCTATACCAGTAGATTTTATTTTGCCGCTTAACCCACATGTAGATATTTCTGATCATCACGATATGTTAATCGCTAACTGTTTAGGGCAAAGCCAAGCGTTAATGGAAGGTCAAACAGAAGAGCAAGTTATTGCCGCAATGACAAAAGCAAAATGTAGCACTGATGAAATCAGTTACTTGTCATCTCATAAAGTGATGAAAGGTAACAAACCTAGCAATACTTTACTTATGCCTAAATTAACCCCTAAAGCGTTAGGTAGCCTGATTGCATTGTATGAACATAAAGTGTTTGTGCAAGGTGTTATTTGGCAAATAAACTCATTTGATCAATGGGGGGTCGAATTAGGGAAAGCCCTTGGAAATGAGATATTTAGTAAGTTGTCGAATGTGGATATACCTTTGCACGAAGATGGTTCAACTAAAGGGTTGATAAATATTTGCCGAAACAGACGCAATATAAGCTAACGTCGTTAAGAGATTAGCGACGAAAAACATAGAAGCCCTGGTAATGAATGTTATTGCCAGGGCTTAATTTTATTTGGTACAAAAGCAATAAAATCTCTATTCATCTAGACAATTTTATCATCGCACCGTTAACATTATTACTTCATACTTATAAAATAATTTATGTTGATCTTTTAAATTTGTCCTTATTAATAAAATAGAGTATTAAAAAATTAGCCTTCCAATTCATAACATATTAGCTGGCCTACTGCGTGAGCTAAAAAACAACCCTAATGTCGTATTACAAGCCGAGCCTGGCGCTGGTAAATCTACGGTTGTGCCGCTTGAGTTATTAAATGCTGACTTCTTACATGGTCAGCGCATTATTATGCTAGAGCCTAGACGAATGGCGGCAAGATCAATTGCTAATTACTTAGCTAAATGCCTAGGTGAAAAAGTTGGGGAAACGGTTGGTTACCAAGTCAAAAATGATAAGAAAATATCTGCAGCAACTCGGCTTGAAATTCTAACCGAAGGCGTGTTAACGAGAAGGCTTCAGTCAAATCCTGAATTAGACGGTGTTGGGCTGATCATCTTTGATGAATTTCATGAGCGCTCTATTAATACTGATTTGTCACTTATGCTTTCGCTCGAAATTCAACAAGTGATCCGCGAAGATCTCCGTTTGTTAGTGATGTCAGCAACACTAGACACTAATTTAGTATCAAAGTACCTTGATGATGCCCCTGTAATGTTGTGTAAAGGGAGGGCTTATCCTGTTAGTGTTTCTCATCAGAAAACTGACAACAGACAATTAGCATCAAATGTCTGTAAAGCGATATCTAATGTTATTCAAGATGAAGGTGATATTTTGGTATTCCTACCCGGAGTTGCGGATATCAAAAGGTGTATTTCACAGGCAACAACCGTATTTTCAGCCCATCAAAACCTTAAACTTATTGCCTTATATGGTGCATTGCCATTAGAAGAGCAGGAAAGGGCGATTGCATTAGCACCCCAAGGCACTCGAAAGGTTATTTTTACCACCAACATTGCAGAAACGAGTTTAACCATTGAAGGGATTACCTGTGTTATTGACTCAGGACTTGAAAAGACACTTATTTTCAATCCTTCAAGTGGTATGTCAAAGCTAACAACAACAACGATATCAAAAGCCTCAGCTGAGCAACGCAAAGGCCGTGCCGGTAGGTTGTCTCAAGGCAAGTGCTTAAGATTGTGGAGTGAATCCGAACACAGATCGTTGAAAGACTATCAAGAAGAAGAGATCTTAAATGCAGATTTAGCTGATGCAGTGTTAGAGCTTGCTAGTGCTGGCCATGCAAGTTATGCAGAAATCAATTGGTTAACGCCCCCGCCAAAAGCCCATTATGATTCAACTCAAGATTTACTCGTAAAACTAGGAATGTTAGACACTTTAGGAAAGATCACTGCACTTGGTAAAAAAGCAAGTGGGCTACCAATTCATCCAAGGTTAGCCAAGATGATGTTGGCTGCCAATGACAAGCAAGAGCGCGAAATTGCGTGTAATCTTGCTGCTCTTTTGTCAGAGCGAGATATATTACAGGGTGGCGGTAGTGCCGATTTATTGATGCGATTACAAGTTTTGATTGAGAGTGATACAGACAATATTAATAAAGCTTATGTTAATAGAAATACGCTGAAAACGGTCGTTAGAGATGTTCGGACACTGCAGTCATTGATACAACATAAGAAAAGTAAAGTAGACATCTCAGGTATGCCTGATATCGCCGCCTATTTATTGTTGTTAGCGTTTCCAGAAAGGTTAGCGAAAAGGCGTTCAGCTAATAGCCATAAATATCAATTAGCGAATGGTAAGGGCGTTTATCTGGCAGAAGAAGATCCGCTTATTAATAATGAATATTTAGTGGTTAATGACTGTGATGCTCAAACCAAAGAAGGCCGTGTTTTTAGTGCTATTACTTTTAATAAACATCTTTTAGTTGACAAGTTTTCTCACCAAATTTCAGAAAAAATAGACTATGAATTAGCAGCCAATAATAGCCGAGTATATGCAAGAAGACTGAAAAAATATGGCAGTTTAATTATTGAGGAAACAAGAAGTAATGATGTCCCCGCAGAGTTTATATTAGACAGTATTCAATCTCTGATAAAAACTGATGCTAAAAGTATATTGCACTGGACTCAGGAGTGTGAAGATTGGTTAAAAAGAGTCGAATGGCTTGGTAGTAAGATGGAGGGTTTTCCTGTGCTATCAGAAGCGTTAATTATGGAAAGTGCCGAAAATTGGTTGTTGCCTTACATTACCAATATTAAAAAAATATCGGAATTAAAACAGGTGAAAATACTGCCGCTCTTATCTTCATTATTAACTTATGAAGAATCAAAAATACTTGAGCAAGAAGCACCAATAACCTATACCACACCGAGCAATAAAAAAGTGTCCATCTTGTATGATAAAAACTCAGAGCCTACCGTTGCTGTTGTACTGCAAGAGTTATTTGGTGAGCTTGCATCTCCCATGTTGGCAGGTAATAGCGTTGCACTGCGTTTTGAACTGTTATCACCTGCTAGAAGGCCAATACAAATAACCAGTGATTTAGCTAACTTTTGGGGCGGGTCTTATGTTGAAGTTGCTAAAGATATGCGCGCTAAATACCCTCGACATCGATGGCCTATTGACCCTTTTTCTGAAAAAGCAGGCCGTTCTATTAAGCCAAAATAAGCCGTATGAAATAAAAAGTATCAATTAGCATTTTGAATATGAATAATAATTGTAGTTAAATAGAGATATATCATTTGCTTAGATCTTTAACATACTATTAATACTTTACTTTTTCGAGGTCTCTTATTAGCACTCAAACACCATTATCATCAATTGTTGCTGGCCCTGTTGTCCGTCATTGTGATGTTGACCAAGTTAACTTTTGGTTGGTAACAACACAAAAATATAGTATTGCTTGTAAAATAGTGATGGCTAAAGATCATAACGTAATTTTTGATAAGCATTTAGATTCTGCAGAACTACAACAAATTCAAGTTGGTAAACAGGCATTTATCAATCTTATTTCAATCAAGGTAGCTGACGGTTTACCTGAAAATGAATTATTAGCATATGATTTTTGCTTTAAAGATAGCGTTGCAGAATATAGCTTAGTTGAGTTATTACCCGATCTGATTTACCCAAACCAAAGTCTACCTAGCTTTGTTATTAAGAAAAATATTAATAAAATACTGCATGGCTCTTGTCGAAAACCTCACTTTAAAAGTAGTGATGCGTTATGCCAAGTTGATAACTTATTAAAAGGAAGTGATTTTTCAGCTGAACAACGGCCTTCAATGTTAATGATGTCAGGTGATCAAGTCTATGCTGATGATGTGTCAGGACCTATGCTGGTTGCTATTCATCAAGTGATAACATTACTTGGTTTATTCGATGAATCATGGCGTAATGAGTCTTCGAACTCTCCTCATATACATAATAATCAACAACTGTTAGATAGCCCATTTTGTTATTATCAGAGAGAAAAAATATTACCTCACGAACGCGTTAATCGAGGCGGTATTAATAAATATCTCTCGCTTAATAAGCAACCTATATTCACATCTGATAATGCCAAAAATCATTTAGTGACGTTTGCTGAAGTCATGGCAATGTATTTGTTAGTTTGGTCGCCAGAGTTATGGGGCGTTGTTGATTTATCCTTAGAAAAACAGACGAATATTCCTCTTTCATTTCAGCAAAAATATCAAGATGAGCTGATTGTTATTAATGATTTTTCATCGGGATTAACAAAGGTTAGACGTGCGATGGCACATTTACCGAGTTATATGATTTTTGATGATCACGATGTCACAGATGACTGGAATTTAACGCGAGGTTGGGAGGAAGCGGCCTATAACAATAGTTTTTCTAAGCATATTTTAGGTAATGCATTAATTGGTTATTGGTTGTGCCAAGGGTGGGGAAATGCGCCTGACAAATTTACCGCACTGAATGAGGATATTCCAAAGCACTTTACTGACGTCGGCATAGAAGAGCATACGTCATTAATTAATAAGTTATTTTCTTGGGAAGAATGGCATTATACTTTGGCCACTTCACCTAAAGTAGTGGTGTTAGATACCCGCACAAGACGCTGGCGCTCTGAAAGTAATGCAGGAAAACCCTCAGGTTTAATGGATTGGGAATCGTTATCTGAATTACAACAAGAATTAATAAATGAAACTGATGTTATTGTTGTTTCCCCTGCACCAATATATGGAGTAAAATTAATTGAAACCATACAGCGTATATTTACTTTTTTTGGTAAACCTTTACTGGTTGATGCTGAAAATTGGATGGCGCACCCAGGTACAGCGAATGTTATGCTAAATATTTTTCGGCATTACAAAACACCGCCAAACTTTATTATCTTATCGGGCGATGTTCACTATTCTTTTGTTTATGAAGTTACACATAGATTTATACGAAACCATTCAAAAATATTACAAGTAACCTGTAGTGGTATTAAAAATCAATTTCCTTCTACTTTATTAAATACACTGGAAAAACTTAATCGCTTTTTATATGCCACATATTCACCGCTTAATTGGTTTACGAAACGTAGGCGCATGAAAATTAAAGTACGTAAATTCAGTGATGACTCGAACATGAGTTTGTATAATGGTAGCGGTATAGGTTTGCTTAAAATAAGTGACAAAAATCAAAAAATAGAAGCATTTGTTATTAATGCGGATACTGGTGATTCTATAGAATTTACTAAGGTATAACATTAAGATAACGACGACATTTTAACACTTAATGATTTAATAAATGGTAAATATCATATACTCATCAATGCTAGGATTTTATACCTAAATGACAACAAAGAAGAAAAGTAATAAAGCAGAAAATACTGTTAAATCAAAGCAGGGTAAAAATGTTAGTAAACCTCAAAGAGCATGGTTGCGTCGCATTACTGTTATAGGTGTAAAACTTGCAATTGCGCTTTTTTTTACGCTGGCTATTTTTACTATTTACCTTGATGCAAAAGTGCAGCAAACGTTTGAAGGGCAACGTTGGCAAGTACCTGCACAAGTCTATGGTAAAATTGAATCGTTGGTAATTGGTGAGCGACTCAACCTTAACCATTTAGCACAATCGTTAAAATTAAATGGCTATAAAAAAGTAAGAACTGTTACTGCTTCAGGACAGTATGCTCAATCAGCCCATCGAATTATTATCTACCGTCGTCCGTTTGTTTTTCCACAAACACATACCGTTACTACGACTGATGCCATTCAACTAACAATTGATGTTTCCGCGGGGAAAATAAGTCAGCTTTTTATTGATGATGTTCCCGTAACTTCATTACAGGTAGAGCCCATATTACTCGCTCGATTAGTCCCTAATAACAAAGAAGATCGTATCTTAACGGCTTTAGAAAATACTCCTACGTTATTATTAGATACATTATTACTGATTGAAGACCGTGAGTTTTATCATCACCAAGGTATTTCTCCTTTAGGTATCTTACGTGCGCTTTATAATAATATTATTGCAGGGCGAACTGTTCAAGGCGGGAGCACGCTAACTCAGCAGCTAGTTAAAAATATGTTTTTAACGCAAGAACGTACCCTGACGCGTAAAGTGAAAGAAGCAATAATGGCTATCATTATTGAAGTGCGCTATAGCAAAGATCAATTACTTGAAGCCTATATTAATGAGGTTTATTTAGGTCAACATTATGCGAATGGTATTTATGGGTTTGGCTTAGCAGCTAAATTCTATTTTGGCACAACACTTGAAGAATTAAATAGTGCACAAATAGCCTTGTTAGTTGCACAAGTGAAAGGGCCAAGTTATTACGATCCATGGCGAAACCCTGTTAGAGCAAAAGAACGTCGAGACTTGGTTTTGAGACTTATGTTTGAAGAAAACTTTCTTACGGTCGAAGAGTTTAAACAAAGGGTTAGTTCGCCGTTATCAATACGTAAAAATAGACGCTTCAAAGCGCAAGAGTACCCCGCTTATTTACAAGTAGTACAGCAAGAGTTAAATCAATTGTTACCCTCTGTTCAGCAAAAAAATGGTATTCGCGTATTTACGGGGTTTTCTCACTTATCACAGCAATTTCTAGAACAAACGGTTACCAGTCAGTTAACGGCACTCGAACAAAAATATAAGCAAACTGATTTACAAGCTGCAATGATTGTGACCGATATTAACAGTGCTGAAATTAGGGCATTAGTTGGCGATAGAAAAGCTGGTTACGCAGGTTTTAATCGGGCAATAAATGCGAAACGTCCTATAGGATCATTAATCAAACCGGCTATTTATTTAGCGGCTTTAGAGCGTTATGAACAATTTAATTTTGCTACTTTATTGGCAGATGAACCTATAACCTTAACAAATGGCGTAGATACAACTAGTAAGCAAGGGAGCCAAGCCGAAGCTGCGTGGCAACCTAAAAACTATGATGGCAAGTATCGTCATCAAGTACCGTTAATTGATGGTTTAGTCAATTCGCTTAATATTCCTACTGTCAATTTAGGTATGGCTTTAGGGTTAGATAATGTGGCCAAAGCGATTCATTTATTTGGTTTTGACGAAGATATTGTTATGAGACCGTCAATGCTACTGGGGGCGATTAACATGTCACCTTTACAGATTAATCAGTTGTATTTATCGCTGGCTAATCAAGGCTATGCTGAACAGGCGCATACAATTAACATCATTACGTCCAACAAGGGGGAAACCCTATGGCAATATCAAGCGAGTAATGCTCAAGTTATTTCAACGAATGCTGCTTATTTAATGGATTATGCTTTAACGCAGGTTACTAAAACAGGCACCGCCAGATCACTGACTTGGCGATTAAAAAATAATGAGCTAGCGGGAAAAACAGGTACCAGTAATGATTTACGTGATAGCTGGTTTGTTGGATATGATGACCAGCATTTAGTTACTACGTGGTTAGGTAAAGATGATAATAAACCAACTGGCTTAACCGGAAGTAGTGGAGCTTTGGTATTATTTTCTGACTTTCTTAAAAAGCAAGGCGTTGTGAATAAAACGCGCATTAAACCTGAGGCCATAGCGACAACCTTATTTGAGGAAAAAACAGGGCATGCAGTGTCAGATCAGTGCGATAATACTAAAGCTTACCCTGCAATATCGGCTGGAATAACAGTAAAAGATGGTTGCTTGAAAGAAAAAGTAGATGAACGATCTTGGTTTGAAAAGTTATTTTCTGATTAATATCACCTTATACCATGAAGTAAACTTTAAATATTTACTAGTAAATGATAACCCAATAACTGTTTTTATATACAGCTTGTTATTTGTTGTGATATTGTTAGTTTATTAACAATAAAAATTTTATTTTTATTGAGCTCTCTTTTAATACCAATTTTATTAATTAAGTGAGCAATTTTATAGGTAAAAAAATTGCCAACAAATAGAAGGCATTTATTTTAATAACTAGTGGTTATAATTATTAAATAAATAACGATGTCGTTGGTGATCTTAGCAAGTAGAAATGATCATATAGCTAGTAAAAATTGGTATAACATGACTAAGGAAGAATAATGGCAGTTGAAAGTCGATTCGTCGTCATTAGACACGGGGTGGAGGCAAAAACATTTATGGATAAGAAATCAGCAGATGAATATGACAAAATGTTGGATATGGCTGATAACTTGGCTGATGTATTTGCGCAATCACCAATAGAATTAAGTGACAGTGTTAGCGAAGAACTGAGTATTTATTTAGCTCAACATCGCGAAGAAGTGCTAGTTGCTTTACTTGCGAAGAAACCTGCAAGTAAAGCTCCTACCAAAAAAGCACCTAAGAAAGCCGCTGATAAAACTCCCGAAAAGGTGGCCGAAAAAACAGTTGAAGCAAAACCAGCAAAAGCAGCGACTAAGTCAGCTAAATTAACTAAAGAGAATTGATTTTGTAACGCAAAATCAAAGATTATCATGATTGATTATCAAGTTTTACGCAGTCATCGTAAAACACTTTCGCTGCAGGTAAAACAGGGGCTGGTTTATGTTCGTGCCCCTCATCATGTTGATGAAAAGTTTATTAGCCTCTTTATTCAGAAAAAAAGCGCATGGTTGAAAGCTAAAATTACCGAGCAAAATCAAAGTGCTGATCTTTGTTGTGATTTTACTCAGGGCTCAAAGCTATTTGTATTTGGTCAACTGGTTACACTCAATATTATATTTGCTGATACAGCTGAAAAATTAGATCCAAAAAGTAATGTTGTACTTACCGAAACCACGAGCGAACAACAAACCCTTACTGTTAAATTACCAACACGTATTCAACGTAAACAACTCGATGAATTAAGCTTGGCTATTGCCGTTAAAAAACAACTAGAATGCTATTTTAAACAGCAAGCTCAAAATATTATCTTACCGAGAGTAGAGTATTACGCAAAATTAACCAAGTTAAACTATACCTCAATAAAAATAAGACAATATCGTGCTCGTTGGGGAAGCTGTAATAATAAAGGTGAGCTGAGCTTTAACTATTTATTAATGATGCTACCTAGGCAAGTTATTGATTATGTTATTGTGCATGAATTGTGTCACTTGCGTTATTTAAATCATTCAAAGTACTTCTGGCAATTAGTGGCCAAACACTTTCCCGATTATATTGAAGCGCAACAATGGGTAAAAACGCATCAGTCAGCGTTGTATTGGCAGTCTCCTGTATCGAGTTAACGTTTGCATAAATTCTCATCGACCCAGTTAGCGATAGCGCCTATTGTCTAATGTTTTTCCTATCATTTTATTGGTTGCTCTTGTAATTAATAAACTATGAATATGCAAGTAACGCTAGGTGCATAAAAATCACGCTGTACTTGAACATTTATTAATATCAATGAATATATAGCTATCCTTGAAGATTACTTAAGTGACAATATAGTTGATCAATTAACCACATATAACTTTTTTTTAATATATATGCATATACTATAACTTTTTATTCTCTTTCTAATTGGTCAATAAATGTTGACACTATTAAGTAAATCAGGCATTTTATGACCCATGAATATTACCTTTAGCCAAATTATTATTATTATAACCACCACCACCCGAATAGGATGATGGTTGCAGGCTGACGTGTAAAAAAAATAATTTTATCGAAGCTCGTAACCTGCAAAGGTTACGAGTTTTTTGCTTTCAAGAAAGGGAAAAAATAATGCGTGTACTTAAATTTGGTGGCTCATCGTTGGCATCAGCTGAGCGTTTTCGTCAAGTTGCTGATATCATCAAAGACAAAAGCCAATTGACCAAAGTTGCTATCGTTGTTTCAGCACCCCAAGGTGTTACTAATCATTTGGTAGCTATGGCTGAAAATATTACTGATGAAGCAAAGTTAATCACCGATTTAGGACATTTCAAACGTGCTATTACCACCATTATTGAAGACTTGTCTGCAAGTTTAAGTAACTTTAATTCACATCATTGTGAACAGGCATTAGCTAATTATGAGCATCAGCTACAGCGTTATATGCAAGGCGCTACAATGCTTACTTATTGCCCTGATCATATCCGTGCTCGAATTATTAGTACAGGCGAGCGATTAAGTGTTGCCATTCTTGATTCAGTTTTACAATCTCAAGGTTTACAAGTTTCGTTACTTTCACCTGAAAAATTCCTTTGTACTAATGAATCGTCATTAAATGCTGTGGCTGACTTAGTGCTTTCTAAAGAGAAGTTTTCAATAGAATATGAAAAATTGAATCAGATCTCATTAATGCCAGGTTTCATTGGTATTTGTCTCGGCAAAGATAATAAAGAAGATCAAGTTACTACACTAGGACGTAATGGCTCTGATTATTCTGCAGCCGTTTTAGCAGTATGTTTACAAGCAGAATGCTGTGAAATTTGGACAGATGTTGACGGTGTTTATAATGCTGATCCTCGTATGATTAAAGAAGCTAAACTTCTTGATTACTTGTCTTATCAAGAAGCAATGGAGTTATCTTATTTTGGTGCAAGCGTGTTACATCCGAAAACAATTGGTCCAATCGCTCAATATCACATCCCTTGTTTAATCAAGAATACCAGTAATCCAGCGGCACCGGGTACACTCATTTCAAATGAAAATGATCAGCAAAAGCGCGTTAAAGCGATATCTAATCTTGATGATTTAACTATGGTTAATGTTTCAGGACCAGGTATGAAGGGTATGGTAGGCATGGCAAGTCGCGTATTTGCTACCATGAGTAGAGAAAACATTTCGTTAGTATTAATTAGCCAATCATCAAGCGAATATTGTATTAGTTTCTGTATTCATTCAGCGGATGCTCAACAAGCTGAAGAAAGCTTAAAAGAAGAATTTGAACTTGAATTGCTTAATGGCTTACTTGAGCCGATTGCCCTAAAAGGTCAATTATCTATTGTGTCGCTAGTGGGTGATGGGATGCATCATCAACGTGGTGTTGCCGCTAAATTCTTTAGTTCATTAGCACAAGCACGCGTTAACGTCGTTGCTATTGCTCAGGATTCTTCAGAGCGTAGTATTTCGGTAGTAATAGAAGAAAGAAAATGTACTGCTGCTATGAAAGTTAGTCATCAAAACTTCTTTTCACATAAACCAGCAATTGATGTGTTCTTAGTTGGTTGTGGTGTCGTAGGTAGTGAGTTAATTGCACAAATTTCACGCCAACAAGAAAGCTTGAAAAAACAAAATATCGCCTTAACTGTTTATGGTATCGCCAATTCAAAAGGTATGGTCTTTGCAAAAGAAGGTATTGATTTAGATAACTGGCAAGAAGCGATGGCGCAAGGCATTGAAAATAAAAATGCCGTTGAAGTTAATGCTAAAAACTTAAAAACTTTTGTTAGTGATAACCACTTAATTAACCCTGTTTTAGTTGACTCAACATCTAATGAAGCATTGGCTATGAGCTATGTAGATTACTTGGCGGAAGGTTTTCATGTTGTGACACCAAACAAAAAAGCCAATACTGATTCATGGGAATACTATCAACAATTACGTAGTACCGCACAAGCAACTAATCGTCGATTCTTATATGAAACAACGGTAGGTGCAGGTTTACCAGTAATCGATACCTTACAAAGCTTGATTAAAGCAGGCGATGAATTATTACGTTTTGAAGGTATATTATCAGGTTCGTTATCTTATATTTTTGGCAAGCTTGATGAAGGTATGTCTTTATCAGAAGCAACGGCTATTGCTAAAACAAATGGTTTTACTGAGCCTGATCCTCGTGACGATTTAAGTGGAATGGATGTTGCGCGTAAATTATTAATTATGGCGCGTGAATCTGGCATGCAGCTTGAACTTTCTGATATTAACATTGAATCAGTATTACCAAGTGATTTTGATGATAGTGGTGATGTTGATACTTTTATGAATAACTTATCAAAACTAGACGCTGCTGTGAATGCTCGTTGTGAAGCCGCAAAAGCCGAAGGAAAAGTGTTACGTTATATTGGTAATATTGTTGATGGGAAATGTCAGGTTTCTATTGAAGCGGTAGATGCTAGCCATCCACTTTATAGTATTAAAGATGGCGAAAATGCATTGGCAATACATAGCCGTTATTATCAACCACTACCATTTGTTTTACGTGGTTATGGCGCTGGCGCTGCAGTAACAGCGGCTGGTGTTTTTGGTGATATATTAAGAACACTAGCGTGGGAGCAACAACACTAATGTCTACTTTATCTTCTTCATCAGTGAGTACCTCTGTTTTCGCTCCAGCTTCTATTGGCAATCTTAGTGTCGGGTTTGACGTATTAGGCGTAGCTGTTAAACCTGTTGATGGCACTTTACTTGGTGATGTTGTCACTGTAGAAAGCGCAACGGAAGACAGTTTAGTCGTCGTTGGTGCTTTTGCTGATAAATTACCTAAAGAAAAAGAAAATAATATTGTTTGGTCATGTTTGCAATTGTTTAATCAAGCATTGGTTGCCCAAGGGCAAACCGTTGTTACTGTTAAAATGACCTTAGACAAAAAAATGCCTGTAGGTAGTGGGTTAGGCTCTAGTGCTTGTTCGGTAGTAGCAGCACTTGCCGGCTTAAATACTTTTTACAGTAAACACCATAATTTCAGCTTTGACGAAAAAACTGTATTGAAAATGACCGGGCAAATGGAAGCGCAAATTAGCGGTAGTTTACATTATGATAATGTCGCACCTTGTTACTTAGGTGGTCTACAGTTAATGGTGCCAGATAGCGAAGTTATTAGCCGAGTTTTACCTGGTTTCAATGATTGCTATTATGTTATGGCTTATCCTGGTATTGAGGTGTCAACTAAAGCGGCTCGTGATGTATTACCGACAAGTTATAGTCGTGCTGATGTGATAAGCTATGGTCAAAATTTAGCAACGTTTGTTGATGCGTGTCATCGACAAGACAAAGCGCAAGCATTTTCAGTATTAACGGATGTTGTTGCTGAACCCTATAGAGTTAATTTATTACCGAAATATCAACAAGCCCATGATTATTTAATGGCTGAAGGCGCTCACGCGGTTGGTATTTCTGGTTCGGGCCCCACATTATTTTGTATATGTGATAACGAACAACAAGCACAACGTTATGCGTTATGGCTTAAAGAAAATTATTTACAAACAGCACTAGGCTTTGTACATGTTTGCAAAGTAGATGAAGCGGGTGCAGTAGAAGTTTAATAGCATGGCTATAAGTCGCTAAACATATTTAAGAATTAGTAGGATAAAACAGTGAAATTTTATAACTTAAAAGAAAATGACGAGCAAGTAAGTTTTGCTCAAGCAGTTAAGCAAGGTTTAGGTAAAAATCAGGGGCTGTTTTTTCCTGAAACTATGCCTAAATTTGACAATATCGATGAATTATTAGCACTGCCACTTGTTGAGCGTAGCGTTAAGATTTTACATCCTTTTGTCGAAGATGACCTTAGCGAAGCTGAATTAACCCAAATTGTTACAGATGCTTTCAATTTTCCTGCTGTGTTACAACCTATTAGTAACGATCGTGCTATTCTCGAATTATTTCATGGACCAACATTAGCATTTAAAGATTTTGGTGCCCGTTTTATGGCGAAATGTTTACAAGCATTTGTTGCCAAAGATGCTAAAGCGACAGGTGAAACGAAGCCGTTAACAATATTAACAGCTACTTCTGGTGATACTGGTGCTGCTGTTGCTCATGCTTTTCATGGTATTGATAATATCCGTGTAGTAATTATGTACCCTAAAGGTAAAATTTCACTGCTTCAAGAAAAAATGTTTACTACCTTAGGTGGTAACATTGAAACATTGATGGTTGATGGTGATTTCGATGACTGCCAAGCATTAGTTAAAAAATCTTTTGACGATAAAGAGCTAGCTAATACTATTGGTTTGAACTCTGCTAATTCAATCAATATTAGCCGTTTATTAGCGCAAATTTGTTATTACTTTGAAGCTGTTGCTCAACTTTCTCGTGCTAAAAGCGATTTAGAAAATATTGTTTTTTCTATTCCAAGCGGTAACTTTGGTAACTTAACTGCTGGTTTGTTTGCTAAAGCAATGGGTTTACCAATTAAGCGTTTTATTGCCGCAACTAACTTAAACGATACTGTGCCACGTTATTTAGAAACAGGTGAGTGGACCCCTAATACCACGGTTGCTACTATTTCTAACGCAATGGATGTGAGTAATCCTAATAACTGGCCGCGTGTAGAACACATGCTTAAGTCAGGTATTGTTGAAGATGGCTGTGTAACATCAGTTTCAATTGACGAAGAGCAAACACAATCTACAGTTATTGGTTTAGGTAAGTTAGGTTATATTAGCGAACCACATGCAGCTGTTGCTTATAAAGCATTAAAGCATAGTGCTGAAGAAGGTGAGTTTGGCGTTTTCTTAGGAACTGCTCACCCTGCTAAATTTAAAGATGTGGTTGAAAGTATTTTAGGTCAGCCTTTAGGGTTACCAAAAGAGCTAGCAGACTGTGCAGGCGAGCCAATCTTATCGCAAGATATGAGTACCGACTTTGCAGACTTACGTGCTTATCTTTTAAAGTAACACACAGAAATAAGCGTTTATTATGATCAAACCTCACTGGCAGCAGATAATTAAGCATGAACAATTGCAAGATTACTATTGCCAGCTACAGGCTGAAATTACTTATCAAAGAGCGCAGGGAATTACTATTTTTCCTGAAGAAAAAGATGTTTTCAGAGCATTTGAGTTTGCAGACTTAGCAGATGTAAAAGTGGTTGTGTTAGGCCAAGATCCCTATCATGGTGTTTCAGGAAAAGCGGCCTTAAAACAAGGCATGCCTGATGACATTCCTCAAGCTCATGGTTTAGCTTTTTCTGTTCAGTCTGGCGTCAAAGTCCCACCTTCATTAGTGAATATATACAAAGAATTAACTACCGATATTGAAGGTTTTGTTACGCCGAAACACGGTAATTTAACCGCTTGGGCCGAACAAGGTGTTTTATTATTAAACACTGTGCTGACAGTACAGCAAGGCATGGCGCATTCACATGCTAAGTTAGGCTGGGAAGCTTTTACCGACAAAATAATTGAACAAATTAATCGACACAATAAGGGCTGTGTTTTTATTCTTTGGGGCGCTCACGCACAAAAGAAAGGGCGCAATATTGATAACGCAAAACACCTTATATTAAATGGTCCTCATCCATCACCGCTATCCGCTTATCGCGGTTTTTTTGGCAGTCAGCCTTTTTCCAAAGCAAATAATTGGTTGGTAGCGCAAGGTGTCGCTCCAATAGATTGGTGCTTAAATGCTTAACGTTGCTCAAAATGTTGGTTTTGGGGATAAGTGTTGTAGCATAGCGGTATATATTGGTAATCAGCCACCAATGGAGCAATATCAAGAATTAAATCAATTAACCACGCTTAGCTCAGGTGATATTGCTAATATAGTGCAACATTGCGGTAACGGCTGGCGTAAGGTTTTTAATGTTTACGCAAAGCTACTCTATAGCTTAGATACAGAACTTTTTTCTTTCAAAAAATTAGCCCCTACATGGCAAGAGTATAGGGACAGCTTTTTATTACAAGCCCATTCCAATACCGCATTATTATTCAATGCACCGATTTTATCGAGTCATAACCAAACAGCCTTTTCACACGAAAAAGTTATCCATATTATTATGGGAAAAACCTATGCTAAGTCATTAGTTAACTCACAACTATTAACGGCACCACTGACTTGGCTTGATGAGGAGTTTGCGATTAACCAGCAAGAAAGTGTTATTGTTTGTCCTTATTTTGATTATCGCCAATTATCTAATATCAAAATTGTAAGGTTAGCAGCATTAATGAAAAGTGTGCGTTAGCATGTTGATACGTATTTTCATTGTACTTACGTTTGGGATCTTTGGATCTGTTGTATTCGCTGACACGTTAAAGCCTTTTACAAGTGATGGCTGTAGTGCATTTCCTGACGGTACTTTTGCACAAAAGAAATTGTGGTTAACCTGTTGCCAACGACATGATTTTGATTATTGGCAAGGAGGCACCTATCAACAACGATTAGCATCGGATAACCGTTTAAAAATGTGTGTAACACAAGTAGGCGAGCCTACTATTGCTGCACTGATGTTAGCGGGTGTCAGGGTGGGTGGTACACCTTATTTACCAACAAGTTTTCGATGGGGTTATGGTTGGAGTTATCCTAGATTTTATGGCGCGCTTTCTGTCGAAGAGTTGCGACAAGTTCAAATCCTTTCAGCAGATATAGTGCTCAACGTAAATTGATTTAGCAGGTTGGAATGGCGTTATTTAAAATAAATAATCATTTCCGCAGCTTCACAATGGCAGTCATACCCACACAAAGTACAGTTATATCCCTGCTTACTGTCTTCGTTCCATTTATCTGGGTGAGATTTAACTAATTCCCCACCGCAATGCGTAAAGTAAGCGACAGCGCTATTATTAGGGCTCTGTTTCCAAAGGTGTGATATTCCAGCTTGAGCGCCTTGCTTTTTAGCGGTTTGAATAGAGAGTTGTAATAATGCTTTTCCTATACCTAAACCACGATATGCTTCATCTACAGTATTACACTTGAAGTAACAGCATTGCTCTTTAGGTACTTGCCATAACTCTGGGCTATACCATTGATCTATATTCCAATGCTCTGGCGCAAAAGTAATCCGAAAACCAATAAGTTTTTTATCGAGCTCTGTTTTGTCAGGGCTTGCATCTGAATTCCATAATGCGACATAACAACAGTTTTCACTTTTACTTATGCCACGTGAAGCCCAGTCGGCGATGCTTTCTTCATTGAGGTAGCCATCACCATGTACTTCATTAGCTAAATGAATAACCTGTTTGAAGTATTGTGGTGTTAATTTTTCGTAACTAACATGTGGCATAATATTTATAAAAACTCCGCATTAAGGTTTATCAATAAGCTCACACTTGCTTTGGTGAGTATAGCGATCATACCGCAAATAAATAAAAAATAACAAAATCATCTCACTATAATATAAAGTGTATTCATGCTTAATGCTCATATAGAGTAAGAGTTAATTCACCTAGTCAGATTAGAGTGATAAACAATGACTGTCTATGAGACAGCTAGTAAATTTCAGTAATTGAGAGAATGAAAGATGTACGATCCCATGTTAGATGATTCACCTGGTTGTGGTATTCATTATCCTAATAGTTATTGGGCAGATGTTTCTGGAGGGCATAGCGAGAATAAACCTGAAGATGACGGACCGCTTACCAAAGATATTACAATTGACATTGCCATAATAGGAGCGGGTTATACCGGACTTTCTTGTGCGCTACATTTGGCGCGCGAACATGGTGTTCAGGCACATATATTTGAAGCGAATCAAACAGCGTGGGGATGTAGCGGTAGAAATGCTGGCTTTATTTTAAAATCATCTGGCAGAAAACCTTACACTACAATGCAAAAGCAATGGGGTGAGGAAGTTATGCGTGGTATCTATCAAGAAATGTGCGCAGGTGTAGAAACCGTTAATAGCTTAATTGGCGAAGGGATTGATTGCGACCAACAAGAGGCCGGTTATATTAAAGTTGCTCATAATCCGAATATGTTTAAGTCACTGCAAACACAGGCGACATTGCAGAAAAAAATGTTTAATTATGATGTACAAGTACTCTCAAAAAATGAATTACATCAGAATTTTATGGCTGATGAAAATGCCTATGGCGCTATTCGCTATCAAGATGGTTTTGGGTTAAATCCGCTTAAATTAGCGTGGGGTTATCAAAAATTAGCACGTCAAGCGGGCGTAAAAGTACATACGTCAACACCAGTACAGTTTGCACAAAGTAAATCCAAGCATCAAGCTGGACAGGATATTGTGCTTACTACGCCGCAAGGCACTGTTAAAGCTAAAAAAGTAGTTATTGCCACTAATGGATATACACCTAAAGGGTTTCATCCTTTAATAACGAATAGAACCTTACCTGTATTGTCACAGATTATAGTGACTGAGCCGTTATCGGCCGAGCAATTAGCGGCGTGTAACTTTTTAACGAGTAATGTGGTGATGGATACACGCGCACTAAAGTACTATTACCGAAAACTACCTGATAACCGTATTTTATTTGGCGGAAGAGGTGCTATTACAGGTAAAAGCGCTGATGATCCTTATTATGCTAAACGATTGTTATCGGTGTTAAAAACCAGTTTTCCAGCGCTTACTGCATTGAATATTGACTATGCTTGGTCAGGTTGGATTTGTATGGCACTTGATGATTTACCGCATATTTACCAAGGTGACAAAGGTACTAAGGATGAAAATATTTTTTATGCCATGGGCTATTGTGGCAGCGGTGTGTCATTTTCGGTACAAGCAGGTAAACGTTTAGCCGAGAAAGTGGTAGGAAAAACATTACCAAACCTGCCTTTGTACAACACAGCATTACCTAAATTTCCCTTTGCCCCATTACGCAGAGTAGGGCAATGGGGATATTTTCATTACGGTATGATTAAAGACAACTATTTCTAGGTTAATTAATTGTCGGCCGTCGATGCTAGGCTAATTGATCTTAGCCTACTTAATTTTGGCTTAGTTAATGTTAGGCCAATTAAAGGCTGTCGAGGCGACTCAACTTTTTACCTTGTTTAAAGGCGGCAATATTCTCGCTAAGCAAATCAATTAACCGTTGCTGCGATTCATTACTTGCCCAAGCAATATGCGCCGTAATTTTTAAATTATCGACACTGTTTTCTTGTAAGGCGATGAGTAATGGATGATCAGCCGGTGGTGGCTCTTGCTCTAATACATCAAGCACAGCGTAAGCTATTTGTTTAGATTTTAATGCAGCCAGTAAATCAATGCTATTGACTAATGGACCACGTGCGGTATTAATTAACAATGCGTTAGGCTTCATCTTAGCTAAAACGTTTTTATTAATTAAGTTGGTTGTGTCTTTGGTTTGCGGGCAATGTAAGCTGATAATATCTGCTTGTGCTATCGCTTGGTCAAAGCTAACTCTGCCTTGGCGCACTGTCGTACTACCTGGGCGTTCACTAATTAATACCTGCATATTAAAGGCCGTCGCAAGATCGACCACCGTTTTTCCTAAACATCCGTAGCCAATAACGGCTAAGGTTTTACCTGAAAGCTCGGTAATTGCATTGCCATGATAGCAAAAAGTATCACTTTTTTGCCAATGCCCCTGAGCGGTATTGTTATTATGGTGTGATGTTTGTTGATAATACTCAAGTATTTGAGCAAAGACATATTGCGCAATAGAATTACCAGCATACCCACTAACATTGGTAACAGCAATATTGTGTTGGTTTGCCGCGTCGATATCAATATTGTTATACCCGGTAGCAGCGATACAAATTAACTTCAACTGTGGTAGTTGCGCTAACATTTCAGCGGTAAAAACTACTTTGTTAGTGATAATAATTTCAGCATCTATACAGCGTTCAAGTATCTGCTCTGTTGTCGTTGTTGGGTAGCAAGTAAGGCTAGTAACTGCTTGCTCTATTGTCGCAAAAGATATGTTTGCGCTAAAAGTTTTACTATCTAAAAAAACGGCTTTCAAATTGAATTATTTCCTATTGTCTTTATTGTCATCTTGCATGTTAGCAGTTTTTCGCCACTTAGCATTAATAAGGCTACGTTGCTTTATCCAGGGCGACCATCTTTTCTAGCGCGCATTAACATAGGCGCATAAGTTATTACAAATACTCCAAATGCTAATAGCCAAAAAGATCCACTAATATCGATAAATAATAGCGTTTTTTCAGGCGCAATCCAGGGACCAATAGCACGCATTAGTGCAGCCAGTGTAATGAATATATAAGCCAATGTCATTGCTTTTGGAGGAGATAATGGGCGACCGGTATGACCTAGTGACACCCTTGATATCATAGCTAAAATTAAACCACCCATGCCGCCAATAGTGAGCAAATGCCAAATATGATTACTTGGTATTTCAGTCGTTAAGTAACTAGCGCCTAAAATGATTAACCCATAAGCAATAAATTTAATTGAGATATGTAAAGACCATAATAGGGGGACTTCAAGCGTTAACCAAGGCTTCCATCTTAACCAGCGCATTGTTTGAAAGCCCCCAGCAATAATTAATAACACGCCAAAACTTAAATCAGCAAAGCCGATAACAGGCTCTAATAACAAATACAACATGGCGATACCTAAGCTACCATTAGTGAGCAGATCTAACCATGGTAAAGGGGTTGCTTTAGGGGTATTCGTTCCGTTAGCAGTAAACATAGGCGTAACGCGCCCCGCCATTACAGACATTAAAAAAGTGACTAGCATCACGCCTGCGTAGGCTGAATAATTGATGGTAAAGGTGTCAGGATAATAAATCGCTAAATGCATTTCTAAATTGGCAATAGAAAACAATAGTAATAAAGGAACAAAAAATAAATTGCGATATTGTTTAATCGCTATCAGTGGTTTTGCTAAAACAAAAGCAACGGCAGGCAGAAAGCTTAAATCAAGAATCGTTGTTAATGAATGGCCAAATATGTCAGGAAACAGCAGGGCAATACGGCCCGTAAGCCAAATTAAGAACAACATCAGTAATGTGCTACCTTGAGCACCACGCGCTCCAGTCCAATTTTGTACAGCGGTCAGTAAGAATCCTGCAATAATTGCACAGCCAAAACCAAAAATCATTTCATGAATATGCCACCAATAACCACCACCCAAAGGTGATAAAGTGATTGTGCCCTTATACATTAATAACCAAAGTATGACCGCCACCATACTGAAAATAGCACCACTAAGAAAAAATGGCCGGAAGCCTAAACGTAGTAGTGGTGTGATTTTTTGATCTTTTTCTAGGTCGGTAATTTGCATCATTGTTACCTTGTAAAATTCTTGAGTAATTTACTCGGGTATTATGGAGGTATTGTAATGAAATAGTTTTTAATTTGCTTGAATTAGATCAATAAAATGCTTTTATCAATGAAATGACAACAGAATAAAATAGGGGAAAAGGTACCAACCTAAGTCAGATAAAACCTTGCTTGCTAGGTCGATCTTAACTTAGTTGGTATTTACTTAGCTAGTACGAGCTTATTGATTAACGAAAGCTCTAATTTTACTGACCGATGAAGCCCCAACATTGGTTGCAATTGGTTCACCATTTTTTAATAACAGCAGTGTTGGAAGACCTCTAATACCATATTTTACCATTAGCTCTTGACTATTATCTGCGTCAATTTTAACTACTTTAAGGCTTTCGTTCTCTTGTGCTATTTGCTCTACTACAGGCGCAATCATTTTACACGGCCCACACCACTGGGCGTAAAAATCAACCAGAACATCTCCTTCAAATTGCAGTACCTCTGTCTCATATTCTTCTGCAGTGATGGCTTTAACGGTATTTAATTGTGTTTGAACAGTCATTTTTTATTCCTTAAGTTTACAAATAGGTTTCCAAATAAATATACAAACCGAAGTATATTCAAGTTGTATTAACTTGATTAGCCGTGTTTAATGAGAACTATTGTTCCATAAATGAAACAGTGATGTTTAATGATAACGAATTTAGATGATCTATTACTTTTTGTTGTATTAGTAGAAGCTGGGACTTTTACCGCGGGCGCCAAAAAACTCAACATGCCTAAATCAACATTAAGTAGGCGGCTAGCGCAGTTAGAAGATAAGTTAGGTAGTGAGTTATTGATACGTACTACACGTAACCAAACGTTAACAGAAAGCGGGCGCTTACTTTATTGTGCTTGTAAAAACCACATTGATGCGTTGAGCAAAGTGGAAGAGAAAATTGGCTCATTGATAGACCAGCCACAAGGTAATTTGAATATTCTATTACCGTTAGAATTCTTCAATAAAGTGATCAGTACCTTGATTGTAGATTTTGTGCAGTTATATCCAAAAATTGCCTTGAACTGTCAACATTACTCAGCAGCAATGCCTGAATTTGATCATCATTACGACTTATGTTTTGTGTTGCACGAGCAGACATTACCAGCATCTAATTGGATAGGAAAAGAACTATTAAGTTTTCCTCAATCTATTTATGCGTCATCAGAATTTGATACGCGCAACATTAAAACACCAGAAGATTTATCTCAATACCCCTGTATTCTATCGGAGGATGGCCAGCCATGGTTTTTTCGTGATAATAATAAATTACAAGCCGTTTATGGTCAGAACCGTATTACGCTCTCTAGCCCTGAAATGCGTTTACAGGCGACTCAGAAAAATCTTGGTTTGTGTAAGCTTGCTGATTATGTTTTACAGTCTTCGTCTCAAAAAGAGCAGCTACAACGTTTATCACTAACTAAAAAACCGACGGCGCAACGTTTAAGCGTGCTGTATCAAAGTAGAAATGTTGCGATGAAAACCCGCATTTTCTTGGATTTTTTTCAAAGTAATATTGGTCAATTACTTTGATTTTATAGCTGCTTAAATGTAGCTGTATATAAATACAACTTTTTGTGGTTTCTCCTTTCTACAAGAAAGAAGGAAAAATGCCTCCTTTCACACGTCAACCAGTCAAATGGTATGTTTTTAACTAATTGATTTGCTGATAACAATCGAGTAATGTGAATATATTATAAAATTATGGACGATTGATATCCTCTTGTAGAAAGAAGGTATGTTGCATCATAATAAAGCTGTTAGATGTCTCACAATTATTAATTTTCATTGTATTTCTGGGATTTTGATTATTATTTTTTGGTTTTAAGTTCCGGCATAAGTTGTCAATTATGCATCGAAGCCTTACTTAACAAAGTGTTTCGTCATTCATCGAAAAATTTAGTACAATCTGTTTCATCAAGTTTTCCATGCTGTCACAAAATTTGTGAGTATAGAAAATATCAATTTAAATTTAGGTGGCACTTAATTAATATGTCATCTAACAAGGCGTTTAAGTCCGACGCAATACGTTCCGTTTTTTTTGTGCTTCGCTTCGCGAATTATTGCACAAAAAAACTCCACGCATTGCACGGCTTAACTTGGCGTTATATTGCTATATGTTCGCGTTTGCCTCGCTGTGAGACTATGTGATTTTACTAAGCTGATGAAAATTTAATAAATTTTTTGAAATAGTTTTACAGTAGTAGGTAAATTTTAATCTAGAATGGAAAATAATATGAGTGTTTTTGAAAACTTTCGGCATCTTAAAAAAGATATGGAGGATAATGGTTGGGTTATTGATGCTTTTCCATTTCAATACAATAATTTTAACTATATAGTTTTAGCTAAGTTGTATCTGGGTAATGAAAAGAAACCTAAATTTGCTCTCATGAAAACTAAAATAATGAGAAGGTGCGATGCGAGTATAAATATAACCATTCCTGTGAATGTGAACGGGTTTATTATCAGAACTGAAGACGTAAAAGAATTTAGAGAGTTTTTTGGTATAGAATATGCACCCAATCTTGGTGATATATTGACACAATTCACTGAAAACTTTGCTAGGTTTATACCCACCCAAATTACTTTAAATAAACCTGATTGGTTAAAAGATCCAATGGTTAACGATTTATCCTCAAGTGACAGTGAGAACCCCAATAGACGGTTCTGCTATGATGTCCGTAGAAGTGGAAATAGATCACCGTTTAATGATAATAAAACAAGATTGCTTAGGCCTGATCTTTATTTACTATTTTGCGATGATCAATCAATTAGTTTTTTCTATTCATCAGAGATCGAGCAAGAAGAAACTGATGAAGAAATATTAGCAAAATTTAGTAGAAGGTAATCTACCTAAATAGCACTTTTGATAAGAGCAATATAACAAGGCGTTTAAAAAATTAATTAGGACAGTCGCTCAAATTTTTTAAAGAAATTAAGCGGGCACTCGCTTAAATTTGAACAACACAGATTTCTCTACTAAGGTTAATAAATAAACTGTAAGTGGGAAGGATTCCATGACAACCCCAAGAAAACAACTTATTAGCTTAGCTGATACACCTTATTATCACTGTATTTCACGTTGTGTTCGTCGTGCCTTTTTGTGCGGTGAAGATAAAAACACAGGGAAAAATTTTGACCACAGGCGAGGTTGGGTAGAGGATAAATTACTTAGCCTAACGCAGGTGTTTGCCATTGA
>NZ_JAUOPW010000028.1:0-51126 GCF_030547795.1 Colwellia sp. 5_MG-2023
TCGGCCGTGAAGGATTTGAACCTTCGACAAATTGGTTAAAAGCCAACTGCTCTACCAACTGAGCTAACGGCCGACATTGCGTTAAGGTTGGTGCCTCAACGCGCCGCATATAATACTGATATATAAATTTAGTGCAAGAATAAATTTACTTTTTTTCACTATTATACATTGTTTGATTAAAAACAAAGCACATTGCTAGTTTTGTCAACAACAAAAATAGCAATAGTCTTTAAACTAGCAAAGGCTTAGTTTAGTTTATTTAACCGAGGTTTTGCTAATTGTGCTGAAGTTGACTCAGGATATTCACTTAACAGTTGACGATATAGCTGCTTAGCTTTATTGTCATTTTTTTGTTGTTGTGCAACCATAGCTAATTTTAACAGTGCATCAGGTCTTTTACTTGAGTCTTTAAATTGCTCAACAACAATAGAAAATTCTTGTTCAGCTTCAGATAACTTACCTTTATTAAACAACAACTGCCCTAACCAATAATGTGAATTAGGCGCATAAGTTGACTGAGGATATGCCTTATTAAAGCTGTGAAACTCAGAAATTGCCTGTTCATATCGCTTATCTTTTAGCACCAAATTAAGTGCTTTATCATAAGCTTCATTCTCAGTTAAATCATCACTATAATTTTTGGTAACCGCCGGCAAATTAACCACCGTAGTACTAGCAGCTTGTGAGGTTGACTGCAAAGCCGCACTTACTCGTCTATCTAGCTCTTGATATAACTCTCGCTGTCTTTCAAGTACTTGAGATAGTTGATGTGTATGTAACTCAGTTACACCACGTAATTCATTAACTTGATTTTGTAAATCATCAAGCTGACTTTGAATATTTACTTGCGCTCGATTACGAGAGTCAAGTTTTCGCTCAACATTAGCCAATTGCTCTGTTAATGAACCTTTATTTTGTTTTTCACTCGATGCAGAGCTTACATCAATAACTGGCGCTTGAGCCGCTAGCACAACTGAGGTACTAGCAGTCAAAATTAAGCCAAATAAAACCGCTCTATTTGAAAGGGTTAGTTTCATTTTTTTTCCGATTATATTTATTTAAAGTTCGCTATGCAGTTCTGATGCATAGCGTTTAATAAATAGTTTTAGTATACAATTACCGCACGGCGATTTTTAGAAAAAGCTTCTTCAGATCTATCTTTGATCATTGGCTTTTCTTCACCATAGCTTACAATTGATAATTGATCTGCCGATACACCCATGTTTTCTAAATAAGTAACAACAGCTTTAGCACGACGCTCACTTAATGCAATATTGTACTCAGGTGTGCCACGTTCATCAGCATGACCTTCAATTAGTACTTTCACACCTGGGTTAGCATTTAAGAACTTAGCATGAGCATTCAATATGTCTGAAAATTCACTGCTAACACTTGAAACATCAAAACCAAAATAAATAATATGTTCAGAACGTAACATAGCTAATTGTTGACGTTCTTGCTCTTTAATTTCAGCAGCTCGTTTAGCAGCTTGAACTCTTACAGCTTCTTCAGCTGCTGCTTGCTGCTCTTGTACCATTTCAACGTTACTATCAACGCTTACTTGCTCGTCTGATGAATCATTAGAGCTACAAGCCGCTAGTGCTAGCATTGGTAAAGCGATAGCTACATTTTTAAGTGTTTTATTTAAAATCATATTATTTTTTTCCTTATTTTACAAAAGTGTAATTTTAATTTTTTCTTTCTTTTTTATATAATAAATAGTTTTTTATTTAATAACTATCACTTTACAAAAACGGTGACCAAGCAGGTGACTTAACTTGACCATCAAGAGCCGGTAGACGTGCTTTAAAGCGACCATCAACTGACACTAACCCAAGTACCTGCCTATTATTATGCAAGGTACTATATATTATCATTCCACCATTAGGTGAAACACTTGGTGACTCATCTAACCTAGTTTTCGTTAGCACTTGAAATAAACCTGAGTCTAATTCTTGCTTCGCTAAACGATATTGACCACGAGTTCTATTAACCATGATTAATTGTTTATTATCAGGCGTAATAGAGCCACCTAGATTCATTTCACCATTAAAAGTGAGACGCCTAACTTTCCCATCGATTAAATTTACGCGATATAGTTGCGGTTTACCACCCCGTTCTGAACTAAATATTAAAGAATTTCCATTTGGTGCCCAACTTGGCTCGGTATCTATCGCTCTATTACGCGTTACTCGACGTAATGTTTTTGTTGCTAAAGTCATGACATACAGGTCAGGATTACCGTCTTTTGATAAAACCATCGCCATTTTTTTGCCATCAGGAGAAAAGCGTGGCGCACTATTAATACCGTCATACGAGCTTATAAGCTGACGTTCACCTGTATAAATATTAATAGTATGAATTTGTGCTTGTCTATTCTCAAAAGAGACATAAGCTAATTGCTCGCCATCAGGATGCCATGAAGGAGACATAAGTGGTTCATTAGAGCTTAATAATACTTGTTCATTAAAGCCATCATAATCAGCAAAAGCTAACTGATAAGGAAAGTTTCCTCCATCTCTAACAATAACGTAAGCAATTTGTGTTAAAAACGCACCTTTTGTGCCGGTAAGTGACTCATATACTGCATTACTAATAGTGTGTGCATAGCGGCGAAACTGTTCACTACCAATTTGTGCGCTACTTTGGCTTAAAATATGATCTTCTGTTTGTACCAATTCACCATTACTCAACATAGATGTTTGTCCGCCAGTAACTTGTCCACGAATAACATCAACTAATTGATAGCTCACTCGATACTGTCCTAAGCTAACTTCATCTATTGTGCCTGTAATAATAGCTTCTACACCAATACTAGCCCACGCACTGTAATCAATATTTGTTGCTGAAGTAGGCAGTTGAGGGAATTTACTTTGACTAATGGGATTAAACTTACCACTGCGTAATAAATCATCGCTAATGACTTTTGACACTTGTTCTGGAAGCTCCCCTGCTCCCCTCCATTGAAATGGAACAACCGCAATAGGTCTTGCACTATCAACACCTCCAGTGATCACAATTTCGAGTGTAGCCATCGCTGAGGTAGAGAGTAAGGTTATAAAAATTCCAAGTAATAATTTAATTTTCATATTTTTCTATTTAATCCAGTTCTGTTAATTTTTTGAGAGTTATTGAACAAGCTATTTTAAATTTATTTTGTTTTCATCCAAAATTAGAATTCAGGCACAACAGTAACACCAATATTACGCATTTCTTTAAATACTTCAGGATCTTTAGAAACAGGCAGTGTACCTGCTTTATATACAGCCCTTTTAGCCGCTTCACATACTACAGTATCACCGCTAACGTTTTTAACTTGTGTAACAAAGCCTGAAGGCGCAAGACTGATCATCAATTTACAAGACTTACCCTCCATTGTTGATCGATCATTAATCATATTTTGATCAATAACATTAGTAATAAGCGCTGCATAGCGTTGTATTTCCGACATCATTTGTTGCTGACGAGCCTTATTACGTGTGGCCATTTCAGCGGCCATTTGCTCAGCAATTATTTTTTCTTGTGCGGCCCTTTGCGCAGCTTCTTGCTCTTTGCGTTTACGCTCTGCTATTTGCTTTTTACGAAGCTCTTCCGCTTTTTTGGCTTCAGCTTCAGCAGCTAACCTTTTAGAACGAGCTTTTGCTGCCGCCTCTTCCGCTTTTTTCTGTTCTTGTTCTTTTTGTTTTCTCACTTTCTCCGCATTTTTCGCTTTCGTATTAGCTTCTTGCGCTGCTTTATCTGCTTTTTTCTTTTCTTGTTCTTTAATCTTACGCTGTTTTTCTAATTTCTTTATCCGCGCTTCTTCTTGTGCTCTACGCTTCTTAGCATCATTGGCACGCTTTTCTATTTCTTCAATTCGTTTTTTCTCTGCTGATTGTTCATCCGCTTTTTGTTTTTTTATCTCATTTATCGCTTTTTGTAATTTTGCCCCATCAACAACCGTTGCTTCTATCGGCTTAACTTCTTGCGCAATTGAAGCACTTGCTTTGGGCTTTATTTCGCTATTAAAGTCTCCCATAAAAAGAACAACGATCAAACCTACATGCAAGGTTAAACTTAGCCAAATAGCTTTAATGAAAGTGCTCTTGTTATATTTTTGCGTCACTTTAATTCTCCAACGGTTCTGTCATTAAACCCACCGATGGTACACCTGCAACATTTTGTAGTAATACCATTAACTGAATAACTGCATCATATGAAACAGCACCATCTCCATTAACAACAACCGGTGTATCAGGGTTTACCAATAAATGTGCTTTCACTAACGTAGCAACTTCTTCAGCTGAAAGTGGCTCTTTATCATTAGCACCCAAAGTAATATAGTATCGCCCTTGAGCATCAACTGAAGCGACCAATGGCGGTTTAGTATCTTTATCTAATGGCTCAGCATCTGCTTGAGGTAAATCAACCTTAACCCCTTGCGTAATGAGTGGCGCTGTCACCATAAAAATAATCAATAATACCAACATAACATCAATATATGGAACAACGTTGATTTCAGCAACTTTTCGGCGTCTAACTCTGTTATACATAAAATACGCCCTTATTTATTCTGGCTTACTAACAACAGTTTGTCGTTGTAAAATACTCGCAAACTCTTCCATAAAATTACCGTAACTATTTTCAAGTTTTTCTACTTTATGGCTAAATCGGTTAAAAGCCATTACGGCAGGAATGGCGGCAAAAAGCCCCATAGCTGTTGCAATAAGCGCTTCAGCGATACCAGGAGCTACCATCGCTAATGTGGCTTGTTGCACCGACCCCAAACCAATAAATGAATTCATAATACCCCACACAGTGCCGAACAATCCGATATACGGACTAATAGAGCCGACTGTCGCCATAAAAGGTAAATGTGTTTCTAAGTTGTCAACTTCTCGTGATAGTGCAACACGCATAGCACGTTGGGTGCCATCAATAATCATAGTTGGATTATCAATGTGACTTTTACGTAAACGCGCAAACTCTTTAAAGCCTGCAACAAATAAATTTTCAACGCCTTGAACTTCGTTCTTAGTTGATATTTCATTATAAAGTTTACTTAAATCGGCACCACTCCAAAACTTGTCTTCAAAGTTTTTTAATTGTTGTGTCGCTAAGCTAAGCGCTTGTCGACGCTGAAAGATCATCGCCCAGCAAGCCACAGAAAAGCCTAACAACACTAACATAACAAATTTAACCAATATACTGGCTTCTAAGATGAGTTCAACAATTGAAAGTTCAGCAGACACGTTTTAACGCTCCTAATATAGATTCTGGAATAGCCATAGGTTTTACTTTTTGAGAGTTATGACTTTGAAAGTTAACACAAGCAACACGTACAGTTGCAGTACATATTAATTGTTGTTCTTGATTTGTTATTTGTTGATTAAACACTAAACTAGCACGTTTTAACGTGGTTATAGTAGAGTTTACCTTAAGTAAATCATCTAATTGTGCAGAAGCAATATTATCCATTTCAACCTTTCTGACAACAAAACCAATGTTTTGTTCTAAAAAATTAGTCTGGTTAACACCAAGCTCTCTTAACCACTCAGTACGAGCTCGCTCAAAAAACTTTAGATAGTTAGCATAATAAACAATTCCACCTGCATCAGTATCTTCGTAATAAACTCTTAGCGAGTAATTGTGGCTTGTATTTAATTTTATATTTGACATTTACAACAAGGTTTCTAAGCAATCGACACAAGTGAACATATACTAATAGATAACCTAGTAGACAAACAAGGCGAAGTTAATGAATATTTACACTTTATATCAAAAAAGTAATTTATTATGTTACGGCTAATTAATGATTAACATTAACAAAGGTGATAATTAGATAAAAGGCCTTATATAAATTAAAAACAAAATTATTCATTAGTTTTTCTAATGCGAAAAAGTAATTTTATTAGTTTGTCACACTAAGTGAACAAACTTATAATAATCTTGTTTTCTGGTATAGCCCTTTGCAGTGATAACTTACTCTCCCCTGTATTATTATCATTTATCAGAAAAAGATGAATTGATATTTTTTTGTTTTATCTTTTCTCGACATGTTTAATGTAATTTCATATAGACTTCCTTCTATCAACTTGATATTTAAGTTGGCCCGCAATAAGTTGCGGGCTTTTTTTTGCTTAAAATTTAAGATATTTAATGAAGTACATCAATTTAAGTACAGCAAGGGGCAGCATAATTTCTTACGCTTACTCTAATAAAGCAGCTTATAATTGCCCTAAAACTTGTGCTGGTTCAATTTTTGTCGCTCGCCAAGCAGGGTATATGGTAGCAACTAAAGACATCAATAATGCGGTAATTATGGTGATATAGACATCAGATAGATTTAACTGACTAGGAATATGATCAATAAAATAAACATCTGCCGATAAAACTTTAACTGTAAATATATTTTCAATAAAGACTACAATATCGGGTAGATTAAGCGCTAATAGTATTCCGAAGGCCCCGCCAATAGCCGTACCTAGCAAACCATTAACTAGCCCCTGATATATAAAGGTCAACATAATTAATTTATCACTAGATCCCATTGTTTTTAAAATCGCAATATCGCCTTTCTTATCATTAACGGCCATAATTAACGTTGATACTATATTGAAACTTGCTACCCCAATCACCAAGATTAGTACAATAAACATAACCATGCGTACCATTTGTATATCGTTAAATAAATGCCCTTGCGTACGTGTCCAATCCATAATATAAACATAATGATTAAAATTAGCAGCAATAGAGCGAGCGACACTCGGCGCAGAAAAAACATTATCTATTTTAATTCTAATCCCTTGTACTTCATCGTTTTGATAACCTTTAATTTCAGCTGCCTGTGTCAATGATATATAGGCAAGGGTTTCATCAACAGTACCGCCAAACTTAAATATACCAACAATTTCAACTTGTCTTTTCACTGGTGCAGAAAATAGGTTTTGATTACCCAGGTCATTTATTTCAGACATATGACTACTTGGTGGTAGTAAGATCTGTACTTTATCGCCGAGCTTCACTGCTAATTTTTTAGCAACTCCCGCGCCAATAACAATCCCGTTCCCTAGGTATTCTGTTACCATGGGGTCATTACTTTTTTTACTTTCACCTTGGTTCGATAAAGCATGCCAACTACCTGATACCATATAATTTTCAATATCAGATACAAGGGTTTCTAACTGAACATCAACTCCTCTAATTTCCAATGCCTTTAATTGGCTTTGATGCTGCATCATTCCTGTTAAATTAATCACCGGAGCGGCGGCAATGACTTCTGGATGACTCGCTATTCGCTTAACATTTAAAGGCCAATTTGATATCGGCTCATCAACCGATATTAATTCAGCATGAGGAACTATTGATAACAGTTTATTTGCCAATTCACGCTCAAAACCATTCATAGCACTTAAAGCGATAATTAATACCATAGTGCCCAAGGCAATACCAAGAGTAGAAGAAGCAGAGATAAAAGTAGAAAAACCATGTCCATTGCGACTTCGTACATAACGTAAAGCTAAAAAAATACTTAATGGGGTAAATATAGGGTATTTGCCACTTTTATGAGAGGTTGTTAATTTATCCATAGCTTATTGACTCAGTTACTTACAACATTATGTTGTACAAAGTTCGATAACTTGCCATGGTCTAATTGTAATTGTCTGTCCATACGCATCGCTAGCGAAATATCATGTGTAACAACAACAAAACTGGTTTGCACAGTTTTATTAAGACTACGGATCAATTGATATATCTGTTCAGCGGTATCGCTATCTAAATTGCCTGTTGGTTCATCAGCTAAAATCAATGAAGGTTTAGTCACTAATGCTCTAGCAATAGCTGTACGTTGCCTTTCACCACCCGACAATTCACTCGGTCTGTGATTAAAACGATGAGCTAACCCTACCTGTGATAGTACTTCTGAGGCAGAAGCTATCGCTTGCTTGGGCTTGTTCCCTCGAATTAATAAAGGCATAGCTACGTTTTCAAGGGCGGTAAACTCCATCATCAGATGATGAAATTGATAAATAAAACCTATATGTTGATTGCGAAAAGTTGCTCTTTCTTTATCTGATAAACTTAAAATATTAACATCATTAATAAAAACTTCACCTGAACTAGGTAAATCTAAAGCGCCTGCAAGGTGCAAAAAAGTACTCTTGCCACAACCCGAGCTACCCACAATGGCAAGCAGCTCGCCTTTTTCAACTATTAGCTCTAATTTATCCAAAATCTTAGTTTCTATATCGCCCTGCTTATATGATTTAGATAATTGACTACAATGTAATACTTTACTCATTACGTAAAACCTCTGCTGGTTGGGTTTTTGATGCTTGGAAAGCTGGATATAACGTAGCGATGAAGCTCATCCCTAAAGCTGATAGAACAATAACAACAACATTTACTAGCTCAAGCTGAACAGGTAAAGCTTGCATAGCATAGCCACTACCTAATATATTCACCCCTAACGTTGACAATATTTCATTTAAATTTAACGCAATTAATACACCTAAAATACTACCGATCATCGCTCCCCATAAACCATTTACCATGCCTTGAGTAATAAATATTTTAACTATCCCAGCTCTAGACAGACCTAATGTTTGCAATATACCTATTTCACCTTGTTTTTCAACAACTACCATAACTAGTGCTGAGACAATATTAAAAGCAGCAACAGCAACAATTAAACTAAGCATTAGCCACATCATTTTTTTCTCCATATTAACAGCAGAGAAAAGTGCTCCTTGAGTTTCACTCCAGGTGGTATAAGTTAATTTATTCAACGCGGTTGTCTGCAAGTTAGCCGCTGTTAATGTATTCACCACTTGCTGCGCATTAAAAGCATCATCTAAATACAGTCGTAATTGATCAATGCCATCAGCAGTTCTACGTAATAATTTGGCACCTGATTCGCTATGAACATAAACCATTGACCCATCAACTTGAGAGCCAACATCGAAAATGCCACGAATAACAAATTTACGTTGTACGGGAATTCTCCCCATCGGTGTAAAAATAGTTTTATTAGGTAAAACAAGGCGAACAGTATCGTTTATTGTTACTTTTAATTTTCTTGCCAGGGATTGGCCAATAACAATGCTATAGGGATGTTCGGATAAGCTATTTAAAGAGCCACTTATCATATGAGTACTGATAATGTTTTTTTGCTCAAATTCAGGGATAATCCCTTGCAATAAAACACCTTGTAAGTTTTTTGACGATTGAATAAGCGCTTCGCTACTTAAAAAAGGAGTTACCTGTTCAACATGCTTTTGTTTTAGTAGCTCTTCCCTTAAGGCAGGCCAGGAGTCAAAATTATTGGGCTTTGAATCATTTAAGTCTTGCGCAACAATTACATGTGGCACAATACCTAAAATACGTTTTTTTAGCTCCCCTTCAAAACCATTCATCACAGACACTACGGTAATAAGCGACGCTACACCTAGCAAAATGCCAACGGTTGAAAAGAAAGTAATAAATGAGATAAAGCCAGTACGCTTTTTACTACGGCTATAACGTAGTCCAATAAATAGGCTAACAGGTTGAAACATTTAATTATTGTTACTGAAATTATAAAATAAAATAGATAATCAAGCATAACACAGCCTGCGATTATTTAACGTTTTACTTGTTAGAAAGTATGTCTAAATAGTTCTATATCTGCTATAACCTTATAATTAAATACGATTTTTAAACACTTAAGCTAAGTAGTATAAAATTCATATAATTAAAGTGACAACAATGAATAAAGAAACAACAGCGCAAAAGCTAATAAAATATAATGAGTTTTTTTCGATTGAACATGATTTCTCAATTAACATAGTAGCCATTGATAGAAATAAACACATAACTTATGACGAATTTATAAACAACATGCCAACGCCATTTAAAATGGCCAGTGACATGTCGAGTTTAGATCAAGCTGCGTTACGTCCACTACAAGCGTTGTCAGGTGTGGCGAGTAAGTTAGTTGAATTTTTAAATCATCAATCAAATAAAATTGATTTATTGATTGGCTACATCCTACAACAAGAAGATGATGAAGCGCACAGATATCAAGGTATCAAGTTTGGTGGTGGTGGTTTATTATTTACTGCAAATAAATCTTTTGAATTATCACAACTTCTAGAGTTAAAAGTTTTTCTACAAAACGAAAATCATGCTGTTTATTGTTATGGTGAAGTTATTGAAATAGAAGAAGTTGATAAAGATTATTTACATAAGGTTATTTTTCACTTTATACGTGAAGACGATAGAGAAATACTAGTACGAAGCAGCTTACATGAGCAATCGAAACAACTTCAAGCGCTGGCTTTACAAAGAAATCAAGAAGATAAGAAAAACTAAGCACAATAATATCCTTATTATTTAGTGCTTGTAAGTTATCTTAATAATAGTAAAAAGCATATTGCTTAATTCAATTTTAATCCTTGTTATCTTCAACGATCGTTATCGTTTTTTGAATTAGTTTTACTCTGCCTGAATCAACTAATGCTTTTCGTAATACATATTCAATTTGAGCATTAACACTGCGAAGTTCATCGTCTGACCAACGCTGCATTGCTGCCAATACATCAGGGTTTATTCTTAATGGAAAGCTTTTTTTAGCCGCCATAATAACTCCTATAGTAATTTTTTATTGCGGCTAATAAAGACTGCCAGTATTTACAACAGGTTGTGTACTTTTATCACTACATAACACGACCAGTAGATTACTTACCATAGCGGCTTTGCGCTCTTCATCAAGCTCAACTATTGATTTTTCAGAAAGTTGCGTTAATGCCATTTCAACCATACCAACAGCGCCATCAACAATTAGCCTTCTAGCAGCAATGATCGCCGACGCTTGTTGTCGCTGTAGCATAGCGTTAGCAATTTCTGGTGCATAAGCTAAATGACTAATACGGGCTTCATGTACTTTAACACCGGCTTTTTCTAGCCTTTCTTGTATCTCACATTTTAATGCTTCAGAAACTTCTTTTGAATGGCTTCTTAAAGCAATTTCGTCGCCGTCATGTTGATCATAAGGGTAGCTAGTCGCCATATTTCGTAATGCTGATTCACTTTGTATATTCACAAAACTAATATAATCATCAACTTCAAACATCGCTTCAGCTGTATCACCTACAGACCAAACAACAACAGTCGCTATTTCTATAGGATTACCATGATTATCATTCACTTTCATTTGGTTTGATTCAAAATTTCGAACTCTAAGTGAAATGTTTTTACGTTTGAAGAAAGGAATACTCCAGCGTAAACCATTAGACTTTACAGTACCAACATAACTACCGAAAAAAGTCATCACTTTCCCCTGATTAGGCTGCACCATAAAAAAACCAGGTAATATAAATATGATAAACACAATGCCAACAAAGGATAAAACCCCAACATTATAATTAATAACTTGACTCACAACCGCTCCTATAATTATCAATAATGCCAAAAAAACACTATAGCCATTGATTGAAAAACCTTTCTTCTCTTTCATATTTATTCCTTAAAAAAACAATTGTGACATCAAAATGATATCATAATTATCTACTAATAATTAATGTTGTCAATTAAAAATGATCAATACCACTAAGTAGAAGGCATAAAAAAACCCAACATTACTATTAATGTTGGGTTTAAAAAGCCTTATATCTTATTTATATTAGTGGCTATGCTAATATAAAACACTAACTCGAGGTTATCGATTAGATATGATCTACGGCCATAATTTCGTATTCAACCACACCACCTGGTGTTGAGATTTCAATTTCACTATCAACAGTTTTTCCTATTAGGCCACGTGCAATAGGTGAATTTATAGAAATTCTGTTTTGTTTAATATCTGCTTCGTCATCACCAACAATTTGATATTTAACTTCTTCTTCAGTATCAATATTAAGTAAAGTAACGGTAACACCAAATATAACTTTACCTGTATTAGTAATTTTAGTTACATCGATAATCTGTACATTACCTAACTTACCTTCAATTTCTTGAATACGGCCTTCACAGAAACTCTGTTGCTCACGAGCGGCATGATATTCAGCATTCTCTTTTAAATCACCATGTTCGCGCGCTGTTGCTATGTCAGAAACAATTCTAGGACGTTTGACTGTTTTTAAATAATTTAATTCTTCACGTAACGCATCAGCGCCGTGAACTGTCATTGGATATTGACTCATAATTTTAATCTTATCTTTTATGTAAAATGAAATAAGTGCGAGTAACAAAGCTCGTTTAGCTAAAAGCAAAACGGAACACATAGCTTAGTAATTCATATAACTACTAAGTATGTATTCCAACAGTGCTTGTGCTTAAAAAAGCAAGTTAGTCTGCTTATTTACAACGCTTATGTAATTCTTGGATAGACGTAACAGTATTTCTATCATCAGCAGCATGCGCTTGACAAGCTGCAAATGCAGCATTTAGTGTTGTAGTATATGCCACTTTATAGCGCAATGCTCCACCACGTAATACTTTAGAATCTTCAATCGCTTTACGCCCTTCGGTAGTATTGATGATATAAGTATATTCACTGTTTTTAATTCTATCAAGAATGTGTGGGCGACCTTCATGTACTTTATTAACTAAACGAACGGGTACATTAGCTTCACCTAAGATAATTGCTGTACCGTGTGTTGCATCAAGTTCATAACCTAAAGCAACCATTTGTTTAGCTAGTTCAACTACACGTACTTTATCAGAATTACGAACAGAAATTAATGCCCTACCCGACTTAGGTACAGATACCCCAGCACCTAAATTAGCTTTAGCATAGGCTTCTTCAAAAGTATTGCCGACCCCCATTACTTCACCTGTAGAACGCATTTCAGGACCAACTAATGGATCACTACCATGGAATTTGTTAAAAGGAATAACCACTTCTTTTACAGAGTAAAATGGTGGGATAACTTCTTCAGTAATACCTTGTTCGGTAAGCGATTTTCCAGCCATCACACGAGCACCAACTTTCGCTAAAGGTATAGATGTCGCTTTTGAAACAAATGGCACGGTACGCGCTGCTCTAGGATTTACTTCGATTAAGTAAACCTGATCACCTTTAACAGCCATTTGTGTATTCATTAATCCAATCACACCTAGCTCAAACGCTAGATCTGTTACTTGCTTGCGCATAACATCTTGAATTTCTTGGCTTAGGCTATAAGCAGGTAATGAGCAAGCACTGTCACCAGAGTGAACCCCTGCTTGTTCAATATGTTGCATAATGCCACCAATAACAACTCTTTCACCATCGCAGATAAGGTCGATATCAACTTCAATAGCATCATCTAAGAAATGGTCTAATAACACAGGAGAATCATTTGATACACTTACGGCTTCTGTCATATAACGACGTAAGTCTTCTAAATCATAGACAATCTCCATTGCTCGACCACCTAGTACATAAGATGGACGAACAACTAATGGAAAACCAATAGCTTCAGCCTTTGCCATTGCTTCATCTAATGATGTAACAGTCGCATTCTCAGGTTGTAATAAGCCTAAACGATCAACCGCTTGTTGGAAACGCTCTCTATCTTCTGCACGATCAATCGCATCTGGAGAGGTACCAATAATTGGAACACCAGCAGCTTCTAAAGCACGTGCCAGCTTAAGTGGTGTTTGACCACCATACTGGACAATAACACCTTTTGGCTTTTCAATTCGAACAATTTCAAGTACATCTTCAAAAGTAATGGACTCAAAATATAATCTGTCTGATGTATCGTAATCTGTTGAAACTGTTTCAGGGTTACAGTTAACCATGATTGTTTCATAGCCGTCTTCACGTAATGCTAAGGCAGCATGAACACAACAATAGTCAAACTCAATACCTTGTCCGATACGATTTGGCCCACCACCTAAAATCATAATTGATTCTTTGTCTGTAGGATTCGCTTCACATTCTTCATCATAAGTTGAATACATATAAGCAGTGTCAGAGCTAAATTCTGCAGCACATGTATCGACTCGTTTGTAAACTGGGAAAATATTCGCATTATGACGCTTTTTACGAATCTCAGCTTCTGCAACACCAATAACATCAGCAAGACGAGCATCAGCAAAACCTTTACGTTTAAGTTTACGTAAATAGTCTGCATTCAGTATTTTCAATCCGCCTTCAGCTACTTTGGCTTCCTCTAAAACGATGTCTTCTATTTGTACTAGGAACCAACGATCAATTTTCGTTAAACGGAATACATCATCAACCGTTAAACCTAAACGGAATGCATCGGCAACATACCAAATTCTGTCAGAGCCAGCTTCTTGTAACTCATGCATAATTTTGGTTTTAGCACCAGGTTGCGTTACATCAACCATAGAGTCGAAACCATTTACGCCAACTTCTAAACCACGTAATGCTTTTTGCATTGATTCTTGCTGATTACGGCCAATAGCCATAACTTCACCAACTGATTTCATTTGCGTCGTTAATCGGTCTTCACAACCAGCAAATTTTTCAAAGTTAAAGCGTGGTATTTTAGTTACTACATAATCAATTGTAGGTTCAAATGATGCTGGTGTTTTGCCGCCAGTAATATCATTTGTTAATTCATCAAGCGTATATCCTACCGCTAATTTTGCTGCGATTTTAGCAATAGGGAAACCTGTTGCTTTAGATGCAAGCGCCGATGAACGTGATACACGCGGGTTCATTTCTATAATAACCATACGACCGGTATCTGGACAAACACCAAACTGTACGTTTGAGCCACCTGTTTCAACACCAATCTCACGTAGCACCGCTAGTGAAGCATTACGCATAATTTGGTATTCTTTGTCTGTTAACGTTTGTGCTGGCGCAACCGTTATAGAATCACCGGTATGAATCCCCATTGGATCGAAGTTTTCAATTGAACAAATAATGATACAATTATCATTTTTGTCACGAACCACTTCCATTTCGTATTCTTTCCAACCAATTAATGATTCATCAATTAATAACTCTGATGTTGGTGAAAGATCTAAACCTCGCGTACAAATATCATTAAACTCTTCAATATTATAAGCAATACCACCACCTGAACCACCCATCGTAAATGAAGGACGAATTATACAAGGGAAACCTAAGTTTTTGCTTGCTGCATGTGCTTCTTCAATCGTGTGAACAATTTCAGCACGTGGCGTTTCTAAGCCAATGGCTTTCATCGCTTTGTCGAAACGACTGCGATCTTCTGCTTTATCAATTGCATCAGCAGTAGCACCAATCATTTCAACATTAAATTCTTTTAATACACCTTGCGCCTCAAGTTCAAGTGCACAATTCAATGCAGTTTGACCACCCATAGTTGGTAGTACCGCACAAGGACGTTCTTTTTCAATAATTTTTCTAACAACTTCCCAATGAATAGGCTCGATATAAGTTGCATCAGCCATATCGGGGTCAGTCATAATTGTTGCAGGGTTAGAGTTAACCAAAATAACTCGGTAACCTTCTTCACGTAATGCTTTACATGCTTGCGCACCTGAATAATCGAATTCACAAGCTTGACCAATAACAATTGGGCCTGCACCTAAGATCAAGATACTTTTTAAATCTGTTCTTTTTGCCATGTCTCTATTCTCTCTTCTCTTGTCAAGGGTGTGGGTTAAGCCTGTTTTGCTTTGGCGTCGGTTTTATATTCGTTAATCAAGTCAATAAAATGGTCAAATAATGGTGCGGCATCATGTGGGCCTGGGCTTGCTTCTGGATGACCTTGGAAACTGAATGCGGGTTTGTCAGTGCGATGAATTCCCTGTAAAGAACCATCAAATAGCGATTTATGTGTTGTTCTTAAGTTATCAGGTAAATTATTTTCATCAACAGCAAAACCATGGTTTTGCGAAGTAATCATAACTACATCACGGTCAATATCTTTCACTGGATGGTTAGCACCATGGTGACCAAATTTCATTTTAACAGTCTTAGCGCCACTGGCTAAACCAAGTAATTGATGGCCTAAACAAATACCAAAGACAGGAATATCTGTTGTTAAAAACTCTTTAATCGCGGTAATAGCATAATCACAAGGCTCTGGGTCACCAGGGCCATTTGATAAAAAGATACCATCAGGGTTCATAGCTAACACATCACTTGCTGATGTTTGTGCTGGTACTACCGTTAGTTTACAACCACGGTCTACTAACATGCGCAAAATATTGCTTTTAGCACCAAAATCATAAGCAACTACATGAAAGTCGAATTTTTCTGGTTCAGAGAAACCTTCCCCCATAGCGCTACCAAGTGCCCAACTACCTGAGGTCCATTGATATTGCTCTTTAGTAGAAACAACTTTGGCTAAGTCCATTCCTTTAAGACCTGGAAATGCTTTTGCTTGCGCTAAGCCATTAGTTTCTGCAGCTTGTAAAGTCTCATCATTAGCGTCATCAATAGTTAAGATACAACCATTTTGAGCGCCTTTTTCTCGTAAGATACGCGTTAATTTACGTGTATCAATATCAGCAATACCTAAAATATTATTGCTAACAAGGTATTCACTTAAGCTTTGTTCACTTCTAAAATTACTTGCAAGTAATGGTAAATCACGAATTACCAAACCTTTAGCAAAAATAGCGTCTGATTCTTTATCTTCACAGTTAGTACCTGTATTACCAATATGCGGGTAGGTTAGCGTGATAATTTGCTCTGCATATGAAGGATCGGTGAGGATTTCCTGATAACCTGTCATTGAAGTATTAAATACTACCTCACCAACAGCCGTTCCCTTTGCACCAATTGCGGTGCCTTTAAATACAGTACCGTCTTCCAGTACTAAAATCGCAGATATAGCCAATGTAACCTCCAAAAAAGAAGAAAAGAATGCAGAACCTTTACTTTAAAAATTAAATTTAAACTCTATTTAAATTGTCTTTAGTAGTAAGGTAAAACAATCACAAAATTTGTACATAAAAAATGCCAAAAAACGGCTTTGAGCTAAATTTTTGACAAAATCCACTTATTTTACGCTTGTAGACCACTTTCGTCTAGTGAAATTTTCAAAAACCTATTCTTTTATGTGATTTATTCACTTTTAACCATCAAGCAGTTAAAAGTAGTAGTTATCTATTATTTCAAACCTAAAACATCTTGCATATCGTAAAAGCCATTATCAGCTTCACTCAACCAAAATGCGGCTCTCATAGCACCTAATGCGAAAGTCATTCGAGAGCTTGCCTTGTGAGTGATTTCTATACGCTCACCTAAATCAGCGAAATAAGCCGTGTGCTCACCAACAATATCACCCGCTCGAACCGTAGCAAAACCAATCGTTTCCTTACTACGTTCTTCTGTAATACCTTCTCGCCCGTACACCGCACATTCATTAAGGTCGCGCCCTAACGTATCAGCAATTACTTGCCCCATTTTAACGGCGGTCCCTGAAGGAGCATCTTTCTTAAATCGATGATGTGCTTCGAAAATTTCAATATCAGTATAATCGCCAATGGCTTTTGCTGTAATTTCCAGTAACTTAAACATTAAATTAACACCAACAGAAGTATTCGGCGCTAGCACGATAGGCATTGATTGTCCGGCCTCTTTAATACGATGGACCTGTTCATCGTTAAACCCTGTAGTACCAATCACTAGTGCCTTATTATGTTCTTTGCACCAGTTAATATTTTCAAGTGACGTTTCTATTGATGTAAAATCAATAAAGACTTCAGCTTCATTTAATTGGCTTAACTCCGTAACCGTAGTTAGCCCCATCGCGCCTATACCCGCTAATTCACCAAGGTCGAAACCTGCAAATGAAGAACTACTACGAACGCTACCTCCAATCAATTCAATACTTTCATGTTCATGGGCTGCTTGAATAAGATTACGCCCCATTCTGCCACTACAACCTAATATTGCTACTTTTACTTTCATGTTTATTCTCTACTTTGAACCTGTCAGCATAACAGGATGATCTAATGTCTGTGAATTGGATAAGTCATGGGAAACAACATTAATAATTTTCAGCTTATTATCAACTAAAATTAAATGATAAATTGCGCAAAAATCAGCAAATATCTCCCCTTTTTCATCAAGAAACTCCCAATCTACACTCATTAAAAATAAATGATCAGTGACTAGAGAGTAACTTGCCTTTTTAATGAGTATATCACTGGTTTTTGCTTGCTGTAATTGATTAAAAATCTTAGTAAGCTCTTGCTGACATGCTTTGATATCTGTCACTAAAACAACTTGGTCAGGAGTATGCAGAGTACAAGGTAGGTAATAAGCAGTCGCAGCCTTATTCAAATCATAATGGGCAAATGCCGATAAATATTCCTTTAAAAATAATGTAACTTTTTTAGTCTGCATTCTATGTGTCACCAACAAGACAAGTTGTGTTAATTTTCACTTAAAAAAAAGCCCTCAACTGAGGGCTTTAAAATAACTAACTAGCTAACGATGCTAATTAATTCAACATCAAATACTAAGGTAGCATAAGGTGGGATAGCACCTTGTGAACCTTGCTCGCCATAAGCTAAGTTATAAGGAACTGTTAGCTTCCATTTACTACCTTCAGGCATTAACTGTAATGCTTCTGTCCAGCCAGCAATTACACCGCCAACTGGAAACTCTGCCGGCTGACCACGTTCAACTGAACTATCAAATACATCACCATTAGCGAAGGTACCATGATAATGAACACGAACAGTGCTAGCAGCTGTTGGCTTATCGCCGTCACCTGTTTCAATTACTTCATATTGTAAACCTGACTCTGTAACAGTAACTTCATCACGTTTAGCATTTTCAGCTAAAAAAGCTTCGCCTTCGGCTGCTTTTTCTTTAGCAATAGCTTGCTCTTGCTCTTGTAATTTTTTAGAAACTACAGTGAAAGCTTCATTTAAATCTTCATCTGATACTTGGCTTGCTGCATTAATTAATGCATCAGCAATACCTGCTTGTACAGCGGTAATATCAAATTCTTTAAAAGGGTTGTTACGTAATTGGTCACCTAATTGACGACCTACACCGTAGCTTACACGTTGCTCAATTGTTTCGTATTTGTTTTCAGACATATTTTTCACTTACTTTTTTAAAAATTTGCGAGAGTCTATCATAAAGCTTAGCCAGTATGTAGGGTCGGAGTATCGCAATTTGTTATTTTTTATAAACGCTTTAAATATAAATACCAATCACTACTTCACACCACGTTGATTTAACGAATATAATAGGCAACGCATGTAACATTTATAATAAGAATTTATATTTATGACCACTTCTGCAGCAGAAGATCAACCAATAACGAATAAGAAAAGCCTCATTGCTTTACTGCCTTTTGCCGTATTTCTTGGCATATTTTTAGGTACTGGTATTATTTTAACGCTTCAAGGTGTTGAATTCGCTTTTTATCAACTCCCTGCCAGCATTGCTATTATTCCTGCTATTTTTGTGGCTATTTATCTTGGTAAGGTGTTAAGTAAAGAGCCTATTGATAAACAAATAGGGCAATTCATCAGTGGTGCAGGCCACGCCAACATTATGACCATGTGCATTATTTATCTACTGGCAGGGGCTTTTGCAACGGTAGCGAAAGCAACAGGAAGTGTTGATGCTAGTGTACAATTAGGTTTAGCATTTTTTCCTACTTATCTATTATTACCTGGTTTGTTCTTAGTTGCGGCATTTTTATCAACCGCGATGGGTACCTCAATGGGCACTATTGCTGCCATTGCTCCTATTGCTTTAGGTTTTATAGAGTCTGCAGGAATAGATTCAGCTTTAGTGGCGGGTTGTTTAATTTCAGGGGCTATTTTTGGTGATAATTTATCTATAATTTCAGACACCACCATTGCCTCAACACGTAGTCAAGGCGCTCACATGAAAGATAAATTTAAAGTGAACTTTAAATTTGCCGTGCCTGCTGCCATTATTTGTTTAATTATATTTTCAGTGTCAGGACAAAATATTGATTATCAATTGGCTAGTGATCCTGCCGTTTTAGGGCTGATTCCTTATATTGTTATTCTAATACTTGCCCTTTCTGGCGTTAATGTTTTTGTGGTTTTATCGTTAGGTATCGTATTAGCGGCAGCTATTGGTATGTTAACAAGCGACTATCAATTATCAGCACTAATAACTGATATCAATGCTGGTTTTTCTAGTATGCAAGATATCTTTATTTTGTCGTTGTTTATTGGAGGGTTAAGTGAATTAATTCGTCACCAAGGTGGCTTATCTGCGCTCACAAAAACTATTGAATCATTCGCACGAAAATTAAGCCCACATAATAAAAAGCGTGCCGCTGGTTTAGGTATTGCCGGATTGACTTTTGGTTGTAATTTTTTTACTGCCAATAATACCGTATCAATTATTATCACCGGCGAGACGGCAAAAGATTTGGCCACTGATGGGGAATTAACACCGGCACAATCTGCCAGCTTACTCGATGTGTTTGCCTGTATTAACCAAGGTTTATTACCTTATGGTGCACAGGCTTTATTATTAGGATCAACGTTAAGCATTTCACCGCTGGCAGTGATCTCTCATGCGTTTTACCCAATGATATTGTTCTTTACTGCAGGTATTGCATTCTGGCGAATGACAAAGAATTAATGTTCAATATAAACTTATACTTACTTTATTAACGTAGTGCTATCTTTTGTAACACTATAAATATCACTTGGTTTAAAGCCTAGAGTTATATGAAAATCTTTACTGTTTAGCAAAAAACGCTGACGAATTGATTGCCCATCAGCACTTTGAGCGACAACAAAGTAGGTTTTACTATCATCGCGTGCCACTGTACCTAAACCAAGTAAGTTAATATTAATCTGATTCGATAATTCGCCATTAACACCTGAAGCAAGTAACTTTTCAACTAATGCTTTATCTGCTAGTTGATATTCAGGTGGGCTAACTAATGTCATATGAAATAGTTGATGATCACGTGCCGCTTGAAATGCTCTATATTGCGGAAATTCATCCCCTAGTAATTTCTCTAATTGGGTTAAGTACACAAATAATTCTGCACGACTAACGACTGCACCTAAATAAGTTTGCCCTTGATTATCGGTCAATTTAGAGACTTTCAAACTAATAGTTTTGATGTTTTTACTATTGTCAGATGGTTGATGCTGATTTGCACTTAATGACTGGAGCGCCCTAACCTGCTTATTTGTCAGCTCAACTTTATCATCGGTTATGTTATGAGCTGACACATGAAACTGCATCAAAAGAATAAACATGGTTATCGATATTTTAATCATTAAATTCTCTTTATAATAAATAAGCTTTTATTTAGGGTTAGTTATGCTTTGCTAATAAAGCAACTAAATCGTCTTCTGTTAACACAGTTACACCTAAGTCTTGCGCTTTTGCTAATTTTGAACCTGATTTTTCACCAGCTACTAAAAAATGTGTTTTTGATGAGATACTCCCTGAGACTTTAGCACCTAAAAGCTGTAAAGCCGCTTTCGCTTCACTTCGCCCCATTTGCCTTAGAGTACCTGTTAACACAAATGTTTGGTCTGTTAATGGTAATTCCTCAGCAGTTTTAACAACAATGTCAGGCCAAGTCATTATTGCATCTAATGCTAATACAACCGCTAAATTGTGCTCTTCTTTAAAAAAGTTAACAATGTTTTTAGCGACAACCGCGCCTACATCATCAACAGCTTGTAAAGCCTCAAAACTTGCTGTGCGAATCGCTGTTAAAGTGTAAAAATAATTAGCTAAGTTAGCTGCAGTCGCCTCACCAACTTCTCGAATACCAAGACCATAAATAAATTTAGCTAATGTTGTATGCTTTGCTTTTTCCACCGAGGCAATTAAATTTTTTGCTGATTTTGCCCCCATTCGATCCATAGTACTAATATCAATTTCAGTTAAACTGAATAAGTCTGCAGGTGTAGAAATAAGACCTTCATCAACCAATTGTTCTACTAATTTATCACCTAGACCATCAACATCATGCGCTTTACGCGAGGCAAAATGTTTAATTGCTTCTTTCCTTTGTGCTTGACAAAATAGCCCAGCAGTACACCTTAGAACAGCCTCACCTTCAACTTTACTCACTTTAGAATCACAAACCGGGCAGGTTTGTGGAAATATAACGTCTTTAGCATCCTCAGTACGTTTTTCAAGTACAACCGAGACAATTTGAGGTATAACATCACCAGCACGACGAATAATAACTGTATCACCAATTTTCAAACCTAAGCGTTCAATTTCACTTTGATTATGTAATGTAGCGTTTGATACCGTAACGCCGCCAACAAATACCGGTTTTAAACGAGCCACTGGTGTAATAGCCCCTGTGCGACCTACCTGAAACTCAACATCTTCAATAAGCGTTAATTCCTCTTGTGCAGGAAATTTATAGGCCATTGCCCATCGCGGTGCTCGTGCAACAAAGCCAAGTCGTTCTTGTAATAAAATATTATCTACTTTTAATACAGTGCCATCTATTTCATAACTAAGCTGCTCTCGTTTACTTAAAATATCTTGATAAAAGCTTTGCACTTGTTCCTGATCATCAAGTAAACGAACTTCAGGACACATAGGTAAACCTAATGACTTAATTTGACATAAGCGTTGGTAATGGGAGTTTTTCAAAAAACCTTGCTCACCTTCAGGTGCATTATTTACCGTTAAATCACCGACAAAGCCGAGACCATAAGCATAAAAGTCTAAATTACGTTTAGCGGTAACTTTTGAGTCCAATTGCCGTAGACTGCCTGCGGCAGCATTACGAGGATTAGCAAATGATTTTTCACCTTTCTTTATCGCCATTTCATTTAAGCGCTCAAAACTCGCTTTAGGCATAAAAACTTCCCCTCGAACTTCAATAATATCAGGGTAGTCAATACCACTTTCGCCATTAAGCCTTAGAGGAATAGACTTAATGGTACGAATATTCTCGGTAATATTTTCACCTATACTGCCATCACCTCTTGTTGCCGCTTGAACTAAAAAGCCTTGCTCATAACGTAAGCTTACTGCTAAACCATCAAGTTTTGGCTCTGCACAGATAACAAGTTTTTCATCACTATTTAATCGATCACGAATACGTTTAATAAACGCTTGCCACTCGTCTATTGAAAAGACATTATCAAGCGATAACATAGGTATTTGATGGGTAACTTGGCTAAAAGCTTTTAACGCTTGGCCTCCCACTTTTTGGCTAGGAGAGTCAAGTGTTTTCAGCTCTGGGTGCTCTTGCTCTATTGCTGTTAACTCGCGCATTAACCGATCATATTCAGCGTCAGGGACAGTTGGTTGATCAAGTACATAATATTGATGATTATAGTGATTAATGTCTTGATGAAGTTGTTTTACTTTTTCAAATAACACTTGTGGAAGGTCAGTTGTCGACATGGGGTATTAACTCAAAAAAAGGCAGAGAACGCTTGGAAAGAGTCACTGTTTAATATAATTAAACAGTGACTAAAAATTTATTATCAAAATCGAGCAAGGCGATGTTGTCTATCAAACTCACGAATTTTACTAACATAATGCTGCTCTGTTTGCTTAGTCATTATATTACGTTTGTCATCAAGTAATTGTGCATTAAATTCATTAGCTAGCTGCTTAGCGGCTAATAACATTTGATCAAACGCGGCAAAGGGGTCACCGGCATTAGGAAGAGTCATAAATAAGCTGACTCCTTGTGTTACAAATGTTTCCATGGTATCCAAATCAAAAGAGCCTGGATTTAGCATGTTAGCTAAACTAAAAGTAACAGGGCCATTACCAGCACTATCTTGATGACGATGAAAAATGTTCATTTCTCCATATTTCATGCCCAAGGTTAATAAACTAGGTAAAAGTGCAGCGCCTGACATTTGGTGATTATCAGGCATTACCACACTAAGAATAATCACTTGTGTATCGATATTATTATTAACTTCAGCTTCGTTAGGGCCAGTTTTTTCCTGTGCATTATCAGCAACATTAGTGTTTGGCACATTTTCATCATCAATAGATACACCTTCACCAAAATTAATTTCCATTTGGTTTCTTTTTATTTCTTCTTTAGATAATGATTCGACCGGCTTAGTTGGTGTAAATTTTTTACTGGCAACTTGACTAGTATTGCCTCTTGCAGGTTTTGCATTAGTTACAGGCTGTTGATACATTGGCTGTTCTAAAGAAATTTCTTTTTTCGCTTCTATTTCAACTTGTGCCTGACTATTTTTTTGCTTTTTTAATTCAACATCATGCTCCGAAACTTTTTCATTAACAGCAAAGTCATTGTATAGCTCTTGATGCTGGCCGTTATCTAGGTGATTAATTTCTTCGAGACTAATAGTTTGTTCAAAGTCTTTTTCACTTTCTACTTTAGGTTCATTAGCCTGCTTTAATACTTTTACTTGGCCTACACCATATTGATCAAAACCACTATCATCAAAATTTCTAGAGACTGGCTCAACTTTTTCCTTGCTGGTTTTAAGTTTATAAGGATTTTTTTGCTTGCGAATGGTCCATAAACCATGAATAAATATAGCAGCAATAATAAAACCGCTAAGAATAATTAATGCGTTTCTGAAGTTATCTTCCATTGTTATGCCTGTCTTGTAATTCTTTTTTAAGGAAAATTGTGATTATTATTATAGTCTTTCTTATCATACTCATGTTACCTCAAGATATTTAATTCAGCGAGAAAAAAGTATGATGAATAAAAATAAAATACCATATAAACTCTAACAGAAATAGTGCCACTTTGTAACAAGTTAGTACTGTAATTACATGCAATCAGACTTTATAATCAGTCGATTAATATTAAGGTGTTATTATTTATACATGTCTAGATATACAAACAAACAATTTACTAATAAAAATTCCCCTTTAGCGCTAAGTGGTGCCGGCTATTTATTCAAAGGTTTTGAGCTTATTCGTTTAAAAGGTATTCGTCGATTTGTTTTTATACCACTATTAGTTAATTTAGTGCTTTTTAGTTGTGCCTTCTATTATATATATAGAGAATTAGAACATTATATGCAGCTAATGATAGGGTGGTTACCAAGTTGGCTTGATTGGCTTAGCGCAGTGTTATGGCCTTTAGCTGTAATAACGGTATTAATAGTATTTTCTTTTTTATTTAGTACTGCGGCTAATTGGTTAGCTGCTCCCTTTAATGGTTTATTATCTGAAAAAATAGAACATTTGTTAGTAGGGGAAACTGGCCCAAGTGAGAGTATGTTAACCATCGTAAAAGATACCCCTAGAGCTTTAGGCCGAGAATGGACAAAACTCGTCTATTACATTCCTCGCGCTATTGGCTTTTTTGTTTTAATGTGGATATTACCAGTTATAGGGCAGGTTATTTGGTTTTTATTTGTTGCTTGGATGATGGCAATACAATATAAAGATTACCCTTTTGACAATCATAAAATTTCTTTTTTTGATATGAAGCAAGCATTAAAAAAACAACAAGGATTAAGTTATAGCTTCGGTATAACGGTTACAGTCTTTGCCATGATACCTATTGTTAACCTAATTATTATGCCTGTTGCTATTTGTGGTGCTACAGCCCTTTGGGTTGATCATTATCGTAAAGACTTTTTATAAAAACGAAAGGAAGTTCTTGCTCAATAAACGACTTCAATTTGTCAGTATTTTTTATTGCGCGTAACCTCGTACTCTAATAAAGAATCATCTATATTGATAATAGTTGCATTAAAGGAATAGGAGTTTATTACATGAAAGTAAAAAGTATAAGTAGATACAGCATATTAATTGCAGCTATTATATTTAATTTAAGTGCTATTTCGATGGCAAGTGAGATAAATAAAAGCCCTATTATTACCGTACCTGTGTTAAAAGATGCGCATATATTTGCTGACTTTACCGATACGCTTCCCGCTGTTGTTAATTATTATACTTTAGCCACTAAAGAACAAATTATCACTTATTATTCTCAGCAATTTGGCAAGCCTATTTCACAACAAAACACACAAAACTATTTAACCCTACTCTATCAACAAGAACAAAAAATGATTAGAATTGTTCTCTCTCAACAAGAAAATCAGCGTCAAGTTGATATTATAATAGAGTCAAATAAAAGTTAGCGTATATTCTATTAGGTTACTTTTATTAAAAAAAAGCCCTGTAATTCATTATGAATACAGAGCTTCATTAATTATTATTGATAAGACTATAGTCAATAACTTTATTCTGGTTCTATTTGTGCTGTTTTTACTTCCATGTCATCAGCGACTGAATTACTACTCAGTATTGCTGAAACGGTCATTACAAATACTGCAAAAATAACCGTTGTCAACTTTAACCCTTTAGGGGATGACTTTCGCATTTTAGCTACCTAATTTTTATTTTAATTTTATCTCTTACGTTAGTTGTCTATTCTTATTATTTTATAAACGTTCAATTTATGTACTTTTAATACAAAAACACAAAAAAACATTAATGTAAACAACCTGATTAAAAACTAAACTATTTGATTTCATAATTCAAGGCAATTATTGATTTTTCTATTATTTATTATGTTTTTACAAAAAAATTTATTAGTAAGGTCTAATTGTTATGTGCTGTGAGGACTTTTATCATTATTTACCCTATTTATTTTTTACAAAGGAATTAAAAACTAAATCCCTACCATATTTCAATTTCTTTATTTCTTAATAAAAATCAATATATATGTTTTTTTACACAAAAATTATACTTATCACCTTAAGTAACCGAAAAAAAGATAAAAAATTATGTAATATCATTTGCGATATATCTGATGGTAGGAGAAAATACGCGCAATTCAATTATACCCTTTTAATAAAAAGTAAATCGGAGCTAATATGTCGTCGCGTCAAGAACTAGCCAATGCAATTCGTGTTTTAAGCATGGATAGCGTACAGAAAGCAAAATCAGGACACCCTGGTGCCCCTATGGGGATGGCAGATATCGCTGAAGTTTTATGGCGTGATTTTTTAAAGCATAACCCTACTGACCCTAATTGGGCTGACCGTGACAGATTTATTCTTTCAAACGGCCATGGTTCAATGTTAATTTATTCTTTATTACATTTATCTGGTTATGATTTATCTATTGATGATTTAAAGAACTTCCGTCAATTACACTCTAAAACTCCTGGTCATCCTGAATATGGTTATACTCCTGGTGTTGAAACAACAACAGGTCCATTAGGCGCAGGTATTTCTAATGCCGTAGGTATGGCTATTGCTGAGAAGACTTTAGCTGCTCAATTTAACCGCGAAAATCATGACATAGTTGATCATTTTACTTATTGTTTCTTAGGTGATGGTTGTTTAATGGAAGGTATTTCTCATGAAGCTTGTTCATTAGCAGGTACGTTAGGATTAGGTAAATTAATCACTTTTTGGGATGACAATGGTATTTCTATTGATGGTCATGTTGAAGGTTGGTTTACAGATAACACGCCACAACGTTTTGAAGCTTACGGTTGGCACGTAATTAGTGTTGATGGCCATGATAGCGAAGCGATTGCAGCAGCAATTACTGAAGCAAAATCAGTGACAGACAAACCAAGTATGATTTGTTGTAAAACTATTATAGGTTTTGGCTCTCCAAATAAATCAGGCACACATGATTGTCACGGCGCACCATTAGGTGATGATGAGATAGCTGCCACACGCGAATTTTTAAACTGGCCACACGCACCATTTGAAGTACCAGAAAATGTATATTCACAATGGGATCAAAAAGCAAAAGGCGCAGCTAAGCAAGTAAGCTGGAATGAAAAATTCTCGGCTTACCAAGCGGCTTACCCAGAGCTAGCAAGTGAGTTTGAACGTCGTGTAATTAAAGGTGAATTACCACAAGATTTTGAAGAAAAAGCCAATGCATTTATTCAGCAATGTCATGAGAATGCTGAAAATATCGCGTCACGCAAAGCATCTCAAAATGCTATTGAAGCTTTTGGTCCTGTATTACCAGAAATGTTAGGCGGCTCTGCCGATTTAGCCGGTTCAAATTTAACCCTGTGGTCTGGCTCAAAAGGTATAGAAACTGATCCAGCTGGTAATTACATATTCTACGGTGTACGTGAATTTGGTATGAGCGGCATAATGAACGGTGTTTCATTACATGGCGGCTTCATCAACTACGGCGCTACTTTCATGATGTTTATGGAATATGCACGTAATGCTGTACGTATGTCTGCTTTAATGGGTATTCAAAATATCTTTGTTTACACCCATGATTCAATTGGTCAAGGTGAAGATGGTCCAACTCATCAGCCGATAGAGCAATTAACAAATTTACGTACTACACCTAATTTAACCACATGGCGACCATGTGATGCTACTGAGTCAGCTGTAGCTTGGAAAGCTGCGGTACAAAATCAAAAAGCACCTTCTGCTTTGATTTTCTCACGTCAAGGTTTACCTGCAATGGCCCGTAGTCAAGAGCAAGTAAACGATATTGCAAAAGGTGGTTATATTTTACAAAATTGTGAAGGAACTCCTGAGGTAATTCTTATTGCTACCGGTTCAGAAGTAGCATTAGCGATTGATTCAGCTAAATCACTGACAGAGCAAGGTACCAAGGTTCGTGTTGTATCTATGCCATCAACTAATGTTTTTGACGCACAAACAAGTGATTATAAAGAATCTGTATTACCTGCTAACGTTACTAAACGTGTTGCTATTGAAGCTGCTCATGTTGATTTTTGGGCTAAATATGTTGGTTTAAACGGCGCGGTAGTAGGTATGACTACTTTTGGTGAATCTGCACCAGGTAATGTATTACTTGAACACTTTGGCTTTACCGTTGATAACGTTATCAAAACAGTCAACGCGCTTTAAGCTTACAGCTTAGCTTTATACTTTAGCTTTATACTTTAGTAATAAGCAAGTAGAAAACGGTGGGCAAGAAATTGCCCACCTTACACATCTAGGTACAGTGAATAACATCACTTCAAGTAATTTATGATAAATATTGCTATTAACGGCTTTGGTCGTATTGGTCGAAGTATTGTTCGCTCGCTTTATGAAAGCGGTAGAAATAACACTTTCAGAATAGTTGCGATAAACGACTTAGCACCCGCAACCGGTATTGCTCATTTATTGAAATACGATACAACCCATGGACGGTTTGCTTTTTCTGTTGAACAAGAAGACGAAAAGCTATTTATTTCCAATAAAAGTACCTCACAAACTAACCAATTTAGAAATGAAATAGCATTACTTCATTTTGACAAAATTGAACAAATCCCTTGGCGTGAACACAAAATTGATATCGTTCTCGACTGTACAGGAAAATTTGGCAGTAAAGCCGATGGTTTAGCGCACATTAAACAAGGTGCTAAAAAAGTATTATTTTCTCATCCTTGCACCCAAGATATTGATGCAACCATTATTTATGGAATAAATCATCAAGAACTTACCAGTGATGACACGGTTGTATCAAATGGATCATGCACAACTAACTGCATAGTACCTGTAATAAAAGTGCTTGATGATGCCTTTGGTATTGAAAGCGGTACTATAACAACAATTCATTCTTCTATGCATGATCAACAAGTCATCGATGCTTATCACCCTGATCTACGACGTAGTCGTGCTGCTAGCCAGTCTATTATACCTGTTGATACAAAATTAGCGGTCGGCATTGAACGAATTTTACCTAAATTTAAAGGTAGGTTTGAAGCCATTGCTGTTCGAGTACCAACATTGAATGTTACAGCAATGGATTTAAGTGTTACGGTTAATGAAGATGTCAGTATTCATGCTATTAACCAAATAATACAGCAAGCTGAAGCAACACCATTAGCTCAACAAGGCTTACAAGGCATATTAGCTTATACCGAAGAAGCGCTAGTTTCTGTTGATTTTAATCACGATACCCATTCTTGTATCGTCGATGGTAATCAAACACGTGTTAGCCATAAACGTTTAGTTAAAATGCTAATCTGGAGTGACAATGAGTGGGGATTTGCAAATAGAATGTTAGACACTGCTCAAGCAATGGCCTCTATTTAGTCCTCATCACTGAGCTAACTAGTCAGTTAAACCGAATATTATAAAACAAAAAGCAGCCATGTAACTTATGACTGCTTTTTTATGATCTCAGTACCACTCTATAGGCTACTCATGCATAGAAATAAAATACTTAGAAAATACAGTGTTGTTTACTTAGCTTTTTGATAAAACTTCATTAAACTGGCTGTTGAACAATCATGCTTAGATGATATTGTATTGCTCTCTAATTCTTGCTGTATCTCAGCTGCTAACCCCTTACCTAATTCAACTCCCCATTGATCAAAAGAACATATTTGCAAGATAATTCCTTGAACAAATATTTTATGTTCATAGGCTGCAATTAAACTACCTAATGTTTTGGGATCAATACGTTTTAATAAAATAGTATTGGTTGGCCTGTTACCTTTATGTACTTTATGAGGAGCCACTTTATCAATATAGTCGGCTGTACGACCTTTTGCTTTAAGATCAGCCCTTACTTGTTCTTCGTTTACGCCAGCCATTAATGCTTGGGTTTGAGCAAAGAAGTTTGCCATTAACGTTTCGTGATGACCTTTTACCGGTGTCACACTTTCTACAGAGCCAATAAAGTCAGCAGGTACAACATTATTACTTTGATGCAGATATTGATAAAACGCATGCTGCCCATTAATTCCCAGCTCGCCCCAAATAGAAGGGACTGTCGCATAGTCAACTTCATCACCATCCCAAGTAACCGATTTTCCATTACTTTCCATTTCAGCCTGTTGTAAGTAAGCTGAAAGCATATGTAAAGTTTGATCATACGGTAGAATAGCTTGTGAGCGTGCGCCCAAAAAAGTGGTATTCCAAACACTAATTAACGCCATTATCACAGGCATATTATTACGTAATGGCGCGTTAATAAAATGTTGATCCATATCACTAGCACCATCAAGTAGCTCTTTAAATTTATCAAAGCCTAAATCGAGCGCAATTGCTAAGCCAATCGCTGACCATAATGAAAAACGTCCTCCAACCCAATCCCACATATCAAAAATGTTATCAGCTTCAATACCAAGACTCATAGCATTCTCTTTGTGAGCAGTAACAGCAACAAAGTGTTTCGCAACTGACTTCTCATCAAAGGACGCACTTGTTAACCACTTCATCGCTGTTTTTGCATTAGTCATAGTTTCGGTCGTTGTAAACGTTTTGCTTGATACAATAAACAAAACGTTTTGAGGATCTAGCGGCCTTAGAACTTCAACAATTTGAGCACCATCAACATTTGAAACATAATGAACGTTCACTGCGCCATCACTATAATGCTTAAGTGCTTCCGTCACCATTTGAGGGCCTAAATTAGAGCCGCCAACACCAATATTTACAATATCGGTAATACGCTTACCTGAATACCCCAACCAATGCCCTTGACGAACTTTATTTACAAACGCTTCCATTTTTATCAGTTGTTTATCGACTTGCTCGGTAATATTTTCGCCATCTAAAATTAATGCTTCGTCACTTTTACGGCGTAAAGCGGTATGTAAAACTGCTCGCTCTTCCGTTTTATTTATTTTTTCGCCAGTGAACATTTTAGTCCGCCATTGGCAGACTTCTGTTTCTTCAGCCAAATTCAATAAATTATCCATGGTTTCACAATCAATTAAATTTTTAGAGTAATCAAGTAACAAATTAGGCAACTCAATAGAGAATTTTTCAAAACGCTCTCCATCATTAGCAAATAAAGTATTCATATGCTGAGTTTTCTTATCTAACGCTAATTGTTGTAGTTTTTTCCAGCTAGGTAATATTTGACGATCTGACATAGTTGTTCCTGTAAATGACTCTCATGATGAGTAAAGTATTATGCTCGTACATAGTAAGGCTAACACATGACGAGATTATGTTTTTATAAACAATTATGGTACCCTACTCAAGAATGACAACGCTGTCAATTATTGGTTCTTAGCTTATTATGCTTTTACTGTGTATTTAATTAGATAAAAATAGTATTAGTTATTGCTGCATAGATAAAGAAGCACTACTCTACTGCTGTAGTAATGGCTGCTCTAAAAATAATAAAGGTTAAATGGATAGATGAAAGCAACAATTAATGATGTCGCCAGACTTTCGGGTGTTTCAATTAAAACCGTTTCACGTGTAATGAATAATGAACCTTCGGTTCGTCAAATTACCCGAGAAAAAGTACAGGAAGCGGTAAAAGAGCTGAATTATCAGCCAAATTTAGCGGCCCGAAACTTAGCAGGTACAAAATCTTTTACTATTGCCTATGTATATGACAACCCAAATGCTTATTATATTATTGATATGCAAGAAGGTATTTTATCTGCATGTCGTCAACAGGGTTTTGAGCTATTAATTAACCCCTGTGACTCCCAAAAGGAAGATATTACCGAAGATATTATTAATACAATAAAACATGCACGTGTTGCTGGTTTAGTATTAACACCACCATTTTCGGAACAACCTGAATTTGTGAAGCGTATTACTGCGCTTGATATAAAAGTAGTTCGCATTATGTCAGGAGACGTTGCACCTGATGAATTAAGTCCCTGTGTTATGGTAAACGATAGAGAGGCAGCACAAACGATCACCCAACACTTGATCGACTTAGGACATAAAAAAATTGGTTTTATTGCAGGTGGTGCTGAGCATATGTCTACGATTGAACGTTACAAGGGATATAGACAGGCATTAAAAGTTAATGATATAGCATTTAATAAGAATTTAGTGATTGAAGGTGAATACTCATTTGAATCTGGTGTAAATGGCGCTCAAAAATTAATGGCAAAAGAAGTAAGCCCAAGCAATACACCAACAGCAATATTTTCGTGTAATGATGAAATTGCCGCTGGTGCTTTATTTGCAGCTCGATTAATGAATATAAAAATACCTGAACAGCTATCAATTACTGGTTTCGAAAATAGCCCTTTTTCTCGTCAAACATGGCCAAAACTTACCACCGCTGATCAACCTAATAAACAAATAGCACATGATGCAGCAAGCTTATTAATTAGTCAGGTACGTAAACAAAAGGGAAGAAATGTTATAAGCCAGTACATTCCACAACTAATCGTTAGAGATTCTACTGGAGCCCCTTAGGTAGTAGCTAGGTATAATTACAGTTTATTAATTTCCCTAGCAACGCTAAACTCTGAAGATGTTACATACTGCTCAATACGTTGTAGTTGCTTCTCTAAAGAGCCAAACTTTCTTCGAATATCATGGAAAGCTTGTTTGGGTGGTTCACCTGATTGCCAAACTCTTGTTTTCACTTTAATTGATTCATTTTCATAATCGCTAGCTGATGGGGGAGTACCCCCTGATGAATCAGATTTTGACGACTCTGTCTGATGAAATTTATTAGACATCTTAGGGTCTTTATCAAGAATAAGCCAAGCCGCAATATAACCTAAAATTAAAAAAGGTATGCCAAAGAGCACCCCTGACACTACTAAAATTCGTACTAACCAAGTCTCCCAACCAAAATAATCTGCAATTCCCGCACAAATACCCGCTATTTTACCGCGCGAGGTATTTCGGTATAAGTCTCCCCCTTTAATCCTCATAATTTACTTCTCCATTCAGGAGTCTCTGCATCCAAGATTGCTTCTAGCGTTTTAATACGATCAGCCATTTTATCTGCCATCTCGGATAAATCAGATAACTGAATATACTCTTCTTCAGTCAAGCCTTGATTTACTTGTCCTTTACTACGGTAATGTAATATTAGCCAAATGGGGGCAACAATAACCATAAAAATAATGACTGGCGCCATAATGATCTCTTCCACGATACTCTCCTTAACTTTTTCTCTAACTTATTAGCTAACGGTTTAGCCATTGGAAGTAATAAATAAACTTATTACTTAAGGTTTAATTACGTTAAACCTTACACTTTAGAAATAATAACTAACTCGCTAATAGTTAATCCTGTTGTTTTTTCATTTTCGCTTTTAACGATGCAAGTTCATCATCAACTTTCTCGTTTGATTCAAGCTCTGCAATTTCATCAGCTAAAGATTTACTACCTAAATCATATGATTCAACTTGTGCTTCAATACCATCAATTTTACTTTCATAACGGTCAAAACGACTTAGTGCATCATTCACTTTGTTACTATCAATATTCTGCTTCACCTTTAAACGAGAATTTACAGTTTTTTCTCGCATAATAATCGCCTTTTGACGAGTTTTGGCATCTGCTAATTTATCTTGCAGTTGTGATATTTCATCTTGAAGTTTAGTAATATGCTCTTCAACATTCACAAGCTCTTGTAATAAAGATTGAGAGTTTTCAGTACTCTTTTTCTTTTCCATTAAAGCCGCTCTAGCTAAATCTTCACGATCTTTGCTTAGAGCTAATTCAGCTTTTTCTTGCCATTGTGCGGCCTCATTCTCAAAACGAGTTACTTGACGAGTTAGCTCTTTTTTATCCGCTAATGTTTTAGCAGAGCTAGAGCGTACTTCAACTAAAGTGTCTTCCATTTCTTGAATAATTAACCTTACCATTTTAGCTGGGTCTTCAGCTTTATCTAATAAATTATTGATATTAGAATTAATAATATCGGTAAACCTTGAAAAAATACCCATAACAACCTCTCTCTAGAATTAATAACTTCATTTAAACGTAAACCATCTATATTATACGCTTGTTGAAATTAGTATAAATTCGAATTTAAATTTATACTAAGTTATATTCATGTTTTACGCCAATATGACATAAAACATTAACCTTTTGTTTTAAAGAGTTTTTTTATAATATTAAAAAATTCTTTTCTATAACTAATTAATGAAATACACTATTTGTTAGTTAAATTAACTAATACCAAGTCTTTCCTGTTATTTCTTATCCAACAAGAATAAACTGTATGATATTGGTATCAATATTAGGTCAGGTAATGGGACGCTTTAATAAACAAGATAACTTGCTGGGACAATCAAATAGCTTTTTAGAAGTATTAGAGCAAATATCTCAAATTGCACCACTTAGTAAGCCAGTATTAATTATTGGTGAACGCGGAACAGGTAAAGAATTAGTTGCTGCTCGTTTACATTATTTATCAAAGCGCTGGGAGCAAAGTTATTTAAAACTCAATTGTGCCGCTTTAAATGAAAACCTACTTGAAACCGAGCTATTTGGCTATGACTCTGGTGCTTTCACTGGCGCAAGCAAACGTCATGAAGGTCGTTTTGAACGCGCCGACAATGGCACCTTATTTTTAGATGAAATTGCGAATACGTCAGGCTTAATACAAGAAAAGTTATTACGCGTAGTTGAGTATGGTGAATTTGAACGTGTAGGTGGCTCTCGTACAATAACTACTGATGTACGCCTCGTAGCAGCCACTAATGAAGATCTTCCATCATTAGCTGCATCAGGGCAATTCAGAGCAGATTTACTCGACCGCTTAGCATTTGATGTTATAACACTACCACCATTGCGTGAACGACTTGATGACATTTTAATGTTAGCAGAGCATTTTGCTATGACAATGGCACGTGAATTAGAGTTTGAATTATTTAGTGGTTTCACCGAAAAAGCGAAAAGAGCCATGCTTGAATACGCTTGGCCGGGTAATATTCGTGAGTTAAAAAATGTAATTGAGCGTAGTGTTTATCGCTGTAATAACCCGCACTTGCCTGTTAATGATTTAATTATTGACCCATTCGAATCTCCTTTTAGACCTAACCAGCGCATTAAAACCCATGATAGAGTCCATACACCACAACATGAGACAATAAGTGACAACGGCGTAGATTCGATTAACAATAAAAGTGACAAGAATACGAGTAATGAGATAATTCAGCCGGAATTAACCGCTACCACAGCACTAATAAACACTCAATTCCCTCAATCATTAAAGTCCTTATCACAAAATTACGAAATAGAATTGATTAAATCAGCTTTGGCGCACTGTCAATATAATCAAAAGAAAACCGCACAAGCACTAGAATTAACCTATCATCAACTAAGAGGTTATTTAAAAAAATACAATTTGCTTGATGGTAATGACACTGATGAATAAAATTAAGGTTAATCTACTTGCTTGCCTGAGCCTTTTCGCATTATCCGCGTGTTATGATGAAAGCACAGTTTCATTAGATGAACACAGTGTTATATATTGTGCGGAAGGCTCTCCTGAAACATTTAACCCGCAATTAGTAACATCTGGTACCACCATTGATGCTACATCGAATCAGTTATACGATCGTTTATTGAGTTATCAAGGAAAAGAGAATACGCTTACACCTGCAATAGCAAAAGCTTGGCATGTAACAAAAAACGGTAAAAAGATCACTTTCTATTTACGTAAAAATGTTGCTTTTCATCAAACAGAATATTTTACACCAAGCCGATTTCTAAATGCTGACGATATTATTTTTAGTTTTAATCGTATTTTAAATAAAAATCATCCATTTCATTATGTATCAGGCGGTGATTATCCCTTTTTTCAAAATATTGAGTTTAATAGCCTAGTAGAAAAAATAGAAAAAATAAATGATCATACTGTTCGCTTTCATTTAACTCATCCTGATAATTCCTTTCTTGCCAATTTAGCAACTGATTATGCGGTTATTTTATCCGCCGAATATGCTGAACAACTAAGTAAACAACAAAGAAAAAGCAATATAGATACCGATCCTATAGGCACTGGGCCATTTAAATTAAAAGAATATCGCATTGGCTCTTTTATTCGTTATTACCGTCACGAACAATATTGGCGAGAGCCGGTAAAAATTGAACAATTAGTTTTTGATATCACGCCAAGTAATACTGGAAGGCTAACAAAGTTACTAGCAAAAGAATGTGATATATCAGCTTACCCTATTGCCCATAATAAAATAGGTGAAAATAAAAGCTTAACCTTAGAGTCAATTACCGCATTAAATGTCGGCTATTTTGGCTTTAATATTAAAAAGCCACCTTTTGATAATAAACTGGTTCGCCAAGCGGTTAGTTATGCTATTAATAAAAAAGTATTACTCGATACCGTTTATAAAGGTAAAGCAGTATTAGCAAAATCGATACTACCGAATACCTCTTGGGCATTTGACGATACGATTCCAACTCATGAATTTAATCCTGTGCTGGCAAAAAGCCTATTAAATACGGCAGGGTTTCCTCAAGGATTCACTATGGATTTATGGGCTATGCCGGTACAAAGACCTTATAACCCTAATGCAATAACAATGGCTAAACTTATACAAGCCGATCTAAATGATATTGGAATTAAAGTTAACATTGTTTCTTATGAATGGAATACTTTCTTAAACCGCTTAAAGCTTGGCGAACATCAGAGCTTTTTATTAGGTTGGTCAGCTGATCATCCAGATCCTGATAACTTTTTCTCTCCTATGCTAAGCTGCTCTGCAAGTAATACAGGGAGTAATACCACTTTTTGGTGTAACCAAGAATATGATGATATTATTCAAAAAGCCTTACAAACAACTGACTTAAGTCAAAGAAAAAAATTCTATTCCCAAGCAATGAAAATTATAGAAGAGGAAATCCCTTTAATTCCCATTGCTCATTCAAAACGTTATCAAGCACGTAATAAAGAAATTACGGGTGATATCCTAGCAGCCTTTGGGGGTATTAATTTTTATCATATAGATAAAAATAAAAAAACGCCCCTAAGTGCAAAAACTAACAACGCAGTGAAAGTGGCTCAACCTAATGTAGGTGAAAATTAATCATGTTAATTTTCACTTTACGTAGATTAAGCTTATTTATTTTTACAATGTTAGTACTAACATTATTATCTTTTAGCTTAAGTTTTTTATTTCCAGGTGATTCAATCATCAACATCTCGGGTGCTATTAACGCAACCCCTGCTCAATTAATAGAAATAGAAAAACATTACCACACTGAAAGTAATATCTTTTGGCAATATATTACTTATCTACATAACATTGTTAATGGCGAGTTAGGTATTTCAATGGCAAGTCAATCTGATATAGCCACGGAAGTGCTCAACCTATTACCTGCAACTATTGAACTTAGTTTGGTTGCTTTATTTATTGCAATGTTTATTGGTATTCCACTTGGTTTTATTGCGGCAATAAAACACAACAAAACCACTGATAATATTATCGTATCAGTTTCAATGTTGGGCTATTCAATCCCCGTATTTTGGCTAGGTATATTGGCTATTTTAACCTTTTCGATAAACTTAGGCTGGTTGCCATCAGCCGGACAGATTAGTTTATTGTTTGAAATTGAGTTGATAACTGGTATTCAATTTATTGATATATTACTCAGTGATAGCCCTTATAAATGGCAAGCTTTTAGTGATGCCACCGCACATATTATACTACCTGCTTGTGTTATTGCTGTAGCTCCTGCCACTATATTTATTCGCTTAGCTAGAACATCAATGATAGAGGTTTTAGAAACAAGCTATATTCGAGCAGCAAATGCAAAAGGTTTAACCTTTCGACAAATGATATTTCGCCATGCGATCAGAAATGCGCTAATACAAATAATTCGTCACGTTGGTTTACAGTTTGCCAACCTGGTAACGATTGCCATGGTCACCGAAGTTATTTTTAGTTGGCCTGGTATAGGCCGTTGGCTCATCGAAAGTATTTACCAACGAGACTATACCGCGATACAAAGTGGCTTGTTGGTGCTGTCGTGTTTTATTTTTATCGTGCACATTTTAACTGACTTTATCTATGCTGCGTTAAATCCACTAGCCCGAGGTAATAAGTATGGCTCGTGATAAAATTTATTTAGAAGAGATATTCCCTTCACCTTTTATGCAGCTTTGGCAGGTTTTTCGTAAAACACCTTCTGCAATGGCAGGATTGAGCTGTTTTATATTCTTAATAATTTTAGCTGTTTTTGCACCAATACTAGCACCACATTCACCAATTGATGGTCAACTAGATATGCTATTATTACCTCCTGCTTGGCACCCTGATGGAAATATAAGTTATTTACTTGGTACTGATGAACTTGGCCGAGATATGCTTTCTCGCTTAATGTATGGTACTTCTTTAACCTTTGGCCTAAGCTTTATTGTAGTTATTACATCACTTATTATTGGTGTTGTTATTGGCTCCTTATCAGCATTAACCACAGGGATAAAATCAAGCTTCCTCAATCACTGTTTGGATGTCATCTTATCTATTCCTTCATTGTTATTGGCTATCATCATTGTTGCTATATTAGGACCTGGTATTAGCAATACCGTATGGGCTGTAGTGATAGTACTTATACCTCAGTTTATTCACATTACACGTTACGCCGTAAAAGAAGAATCGCGTAAAGATTATGTACTTGCATCGCGGCTAGATGGTGCAAGTCCTTTTAGAATATTGTATTACTCTATTTTTCCAAATATTGTCGATCGAGTAATGAGTCAGGCAACCTTAGCACAATCAGCCGCTATTTTAGATATAGCTACATTAGGTTTTTTAGGCTTAGGTGCTCAAATTCCACTACCGGAATGGGGAGCAACATTAGCTAACGGTTTAGATTTATTTTACATAGCCCCTTGGACAGTATATTTGCCAGGTTTAGCTATTTTGTTTGCTGTTATAGTTACCAACCTTGTTGGTGAAGGTATTCGCCATTCTCTTAAGCTTCGCAAGGACAAGTAATGAATTTACTCGACATTAGAAACTTATCCATTGAACTTATCAGTGAAAATAAAAATATTTTAGCGGTTGATAAAGTTAGCCTGATCATGAAAGAAGGCGAAGTTCGTGGGTTAGTTGGGGAATCCGGCTCTGGTAAATCACTTTTAGCACAAGCAATTGTTGGTGTACTAAACGACAAATGGAAAGTACATGCTGATAGGTTCCATTGGCGAGGTGTCGATTTATTGCGTTTATCTATTGCGGAGCGTAAAGCGCTTATATCGCGAGATATTGCTATGATATTCCAGGAGCCTATGGCCTGTTTAGATCCAACAACCACCATCAAAAACCAATTAGCTGAAGCGATTGATACTAGTTCACTCACCGGTTTTTTCTGGCAGAAACAGCGACAGCGTAATGAGGCAGCTATTAAATTATTACATAAGGTCGGCATAAAAAAACATAACGCTTGCCTTAACAGTTACCCACATCAATTAACAGATGCGCTATGTCAGCGCGTTATGATCGCTATAGCCCTAGCTAGAAGGCCGATATTATTAATTGCAGATGAACCTACTGCAGCAATGGAGAATACAAATCAGGGGCAAATATTTAGGCTGTTGGCTAGTTTAAATCAATTAAAAAACATGTCGATATTATTAATTAGTCATGATTTAGAAAATATTACACATTGGACACATAAGATAACAGTGATGTACAGCGGACAATTCGTTGAAGCTGGAACTACTGAACAAATATTCAAAAATCCATTACACCCATACACTAAAGCTTTAGTTGATAGTAGCCCGAGTGCAAATATAGAGTTGCCTGCTAAATCAAGATTAATGGCATTACCTGGTACTATTCCAATTTTGCAACATCTTCCTATTGGCTGTCGTTTAGGGCCACGTTGTCCAAGAGCCCAACAAGCCTGTGTACAAGCACCGACAATCACTAGCTTTCATGATCATAAAGTTAGTTGCCACTACCCTTTAATACCGACAAAAGCTAAACGTAAAGCTATTAAAGAGGTATGTTAAAATGACAGAATTACTTAAAGTTGAAGAGTTAAGCAAGTCTTATCAGCAGAAAGGCTTTTGGTTTAAAAAGAAAGTTATTATTGCATTAGAGCCTATTTCTTTCAGTATTGAAGCGCATAAGACTTTAGCTATTATTGGTGACACAGGCTCAGGAAAATCGACACTTGCTAAATTATTAGTCGGAGCAGAGCCAGCCAGTAGCGGTCATATTTACCTGAATGGCAAAAAACTACATGATAGTAGTTATAAAGAAAGATGTCAGCATATTCGTATGATTTTTCAAGACTCAGGGACAACTCTCAACCCTAGCCTAACTATTTTACAACTATTAGATGAGCCGCTTAAACTCAACACAACATTTAATGAAAAAAAACGCCAAGAGCTGATCAGGGTTACCCTACAACAAGTTGGTTTATTAGGCGATCATATGAATTTTTATCCTCATATGTTTTCTGGTGGGCAAAAACAACGTATATCCCTTGCTAGAGCAATTATTTTACAGCCTCAAGTAATCATACTGGACGAGGCATTAGCAGCACTTGACCCTTCATTACGCTCTCAAATGATTAATTTATTATTAGATCTACAACAACAAATGGGGCTTGCCTATATACTCATATCCCATAATTTGGGTATTATTCGCCATTTTAGTGATGAAGTTTTAGTGTTATCACACGGGAAGGTAGTTGAATCAGGAAAAACAATGGAGGTTATGAATAAACCTCAGCATAAAGTCACGCAAAGATTATTAATGAATCAAAACTTTCAACTGAGATCTAGAACCGTAAAATAATATCAATGAAAAGTAGCGAGCTTTGTTACTCGCTACTTACTACCAACTAAAAGCTCGTTGGCGCTGCCACTGTATTTATCTTTATCTTTGCATCTAACTTTAATGAATCAACATAGCTTGCGTAAGCAGACTGCGCTAATTGAGAAGTTTGTTGCTGAGAAAGCTGCGGGTTATCAATAATAACTTTTGGTACATTCACTGCTTTTAGCTCTACTAGAGCCAAATCACCGTTACTTAAAGCAACTGAAGAGGCAGAAATACTCCCATCAACAGGGTGTGGTAATACAAATGCTTCACGAGTGATACTTTGATCTATATCTGTACCATAACGTGTCATATTTTCTTTGCTAGTAAAGCTTGCATAGTTTTCAAGTAACTGTTCAGTAATATCTTCACCCGCTTTAAACTTCGCAAGTAAATCATTTACTGTTGTCTGAGCTTTTTCTGTCGCTTTTTGAGAGACTAAAATAGCTTTTATTTGCTCTTCAACTTCAGCAAGAGGTTTAACATTCGCTTCTTGGTATTCATTTAAGCGTAATACTAATGAAACACTATCGCTTACTTCAATCACATCAGAATTCATATTATCTTGTAAAACTATATCTGAAAACGCTGCCTCAATAACTTTAGCATTATCAAAAGGTGCAGCATTGCCTGTAGGAGATAACCAAGAAGAAGTTTCTACAGTAGCATTCACTTCACTTGCTGCATCTTCTAAACTGTCAGGAAACTCAAAGCTAATACGCGCCATTTCTTGCGTTAAGGTGTAAAACTGCTCTTGAGCTTTATCACTACTTACCTTGATGTATAGCTCATCTTTAACGTCAGCTAAACTCTGAATTTCTTCAGGCTTAAGGTCAGTCAATTTAATGACATGATAGCCAAAGCTTGATTTAACAAGCCCTGTTGTATCACCAACAGTCGTTAATTCAAATGCGGCTTCATCAAAAGCCTCTCCCATCACGCCACGTTCTATATAATCTAAATCACCACCATTTTCACCGCTAAAAGTATCAGTAGATAACGCTTTAGCTAATTCGGCAAAATCTTCACCGGCAGATAAACGAGCTAATACAGTTTCAGCTTGAGCTTTAGCTGCTGCTTCGCTGTCATCATCACCTTCAGTAAAGCCAATTAAAATATGTGAAACACGACGTTGTTCTGCTTGGGTAAAGCTTGCAATGTTATCTTGATAATATGTTTCAACATCACTGTCAGACACTTCAATATTTTTAGCAATATCATCAACAGCTAAACGAATATAATTTACTTTAACTTTTTCTTTATTTTCAAAACGTATTTGATTCGTTTGATAGTAAGTTTTAATTTCTTCTTCACTTACCTCAACACCGGCTTCAAACTGTTTAGCTGATAGCGTTGCATAACGAATATCACGTGTTTGACCTTGCAAGTTTTGTTGTAGTTTTTCTTGGTAAGGTAAATTAAATTCTGTAGCTACTAGTGCTTGTGATAACTGACTACGCGTCATTTCTACACGTAGGTAATCACGAAAGCTAGACGACTGATAAAAACCGGCTTGATTAATAACCGCTAAATAACGATTGTTATCAAAAACACCATCCACCTGAAATTCAGGCATTACACGAATAGTCTCTTTAATGCGCTCATCTGAAACACGTATTGCAAGATCTTCTGCACTTTGATCTATTAATTTTTGATTAATTAAATTATCTAATACGCCTTGACGAAAGTTAGCCATATAGTTAGCGTCATTCGATAATGTATCAAACATTTCACCAAACTGTTGAGCCATACGATTGCGCTGTGCTTGATATGCTCTATCAAACTCTTGTTGACTTATTTTTTCGCCATTAACCGTTGCGACAGAAGTATCTACAGAATTAGTGTAGCTACCCAGACCTGCAACAGCGAAGGTTAGTATAATAAGACCAAGGATTATTTTGGCTGTTAAGCCCTGCGAGCTTTCTCTAATATCTTCTAGCATTTTTTTCTCTTATCTCCAAAGCCGATTTTTTAAAATCGATAAATATTAAACCGATAAAAAATATCGATACTTAAGCTATAGTTTTTGTTGCTCGCGATTTTAGCAGATGCGGACCATCGCTTGAAGTGCAAGATGTGTTTTATTTGATTAAATTATTTATAAATAATTTAATCAAATAAATTAAAAGCAAAAGACCACCTAAAGGTGGTCTTTAAATATATCTTTAATATAAAATCACGAAATGTAATTAATTATATTATTAGCTATTACAAGCATCTTTTAATGCTTTACCCGCTTTGAAAGATGGGATTTTAGCTGCAGCGATTTGAATAGTTGCACCAGTTTGTGGGTTACGGCCAGTACGTGCTGCACGGTCACGTACAGAGAAAGTACCAAAACCAACTAAAGCAACTTGCTCACCACTTTGTAATTCTTCAGTTACAGCGCCAATAAATGAATCTAATGCGCGACCCGCAGCAGCTTTTGAAATGTCAGCGCCTTCAGAAATTTTCTCGATAAGTTGAGATTTATTCACAGTGTATACCCCTTCAATTGTTATTATTACAACGCTATTTTACTTTTCTTTAATAAAAGTTTTAATAAAAGTTCGTCCTAAAAAAATAAAGATTCGTTATGTTATTTTATTTTATTGAACATCAAGCGCCGAGTTGAAAAAAAACTATTATGTCTAATCCTTTATTATTTATACCTATTGAGCAGCAGCCTCTTAGGTATACTAAACAAGGGGTCTAGCGACATAAGCGTTGTTAACTTACCATAGTTTCAGCGTTTGAAAAGCCTTTATTTCACTTTTTTACTGTTTTTTCGCGTTTTTTTGCTTTTTTTGCTTATTTCTATCAAAAATGCAACTTTTTACGCATAAAAATTACTCTGCCTTCCACTGCTCTACAGGGTGTTCAAGTGCTATAGAAAGTACGTCATCAATCCATTTTACAGGGTGAATAGCGAGATCTGCTTTAACATTTTCAGGTATTTCTTTTAAATCACGTTCATTTTCATGAGGAATAATAACCGTTTTTATACCACCACGATGAGCCGCTAGTAGTTTCTCTTTTAAACCACCAATAGCAAGCACTTCACCACGCAACGTAATTTCACCTGTCATAGCAACATCAGCCTTGACCGGGTTACCTGTTAAACTAGAAACAAGTGCCGTACACATACCTATACCTGCACTAGGTCCATCTTTTGGTGTTGCTCCTTCAGGAACATGAACATGTATATCTCTTTTTTCATAGAAATCATCGTTAATGCGTAATTTTTCTGTTCTGCTACGTACAACCGTCATTGCTGCTTGAATAGACTCTTGCATAACATCACCCAATGAACCAGTGTAGGTTAGCTTACCTTTACCTGGTACAGACGCTGTTTCAATAGTCAGTAATTCTCCGCCTACTTGTGTCCATGCTAACCCAGTCACTAAACCAACTCTATTCTTATCATCAGCTTTACCGTAATCAAAACGTTGTACCCCCAAATATTCATTTAGGTTTTCTTGGTTAACAACCACTTTTTTCAGCTTTTTATCGAGTAAGATAGCTTTAACTGCTTTACGGCATAACTTAGATATTTCACGTTCTAAATTTCGAACACCCGCCTCTCGCGTGTAATAGCGAATAATACCAATAATGGCACTATCTTCAATTTTAATTTCATTAGCCTTTAAACCATTACGTTGTATCTGCTTCTCAACCAAGTGACTACGCGCAATATTTAGCTTTTCATCTTCGGTATAACCAGACAAACGAATAACTTCCATTCTATCAAGTAATGGACCTGGAATATCCATGCTATTTGATGTCGCAACGAACATCACATCTGATAAATCATAATCGACTTCTAGATAATGATCATTGAAGCTTGAGTTTTGCTCAGGATCTAATACTTCTAATAATGCTGATGCTGGATCACCACGCATGTCCGATGCCATTTTATCTATTTCATCTAATAAAAAGAGTGGATTTTTAACCCCCACTTTTGACATTTTTTGAATAAGTTTACCTGGTAATGAACCAATGTAAGTTCGACGATGACCTCTAATTTCAGCTTCATCACGTACACCACCTAAAGCCATACGAATATATTTTCGGCCTGTAGATTTTGCAATAGATTGCCCTAATGAGGTTTTACCTACACCGGGAGGACCAACTAAACAAAGAATTGGACCTTTCAGCTGGCTAACACGCTGTTGTACGGCCAAATATTCTAATATACGCTCTTTAACTTTATCTAAGCCATAGTGATCTTTGTCTAGCACTTCTTGTGCTAACGCCAAGTTACGTTTAAGCTTACTACGTTTTTTCCATGGCACATTAATCATGCATTCGATATAGCTACGAACGACAGTAGCTTCAGCTGACATCGGCGACATCATTTTTAACTTCTGCAATTCAGCTAAGGTTTTATCTTTTGCTTCTGTCGGCATTTGTGCTTCATCAATACGCTTTGACATTTGCTCAAGCTCATCAGGTGTTTCATCACCTTCATTAAGCTCTTTTTGAATCGCTTTCATTTGTTCATTTAAATAGTATTCACGCTGACTTTTTTCCATTTGCTTTTTAACGCGAGTACGAATTTTTTTCTCAACTTGTAATAAGTCAATCTCACCTTCCATCAATGCCATTAAATGCTCTAAGCGTTTAACAATATCAACTATTTCTAATACTTTTTGCTTCTCTTCTAGCTTCAATGGCATATGAGCAGCCATAGTGTCAGCTAATTGCTCGGCATCATCAATTCCCGAAACCGAAGTAAGTACTTCTGGTGGAATTTTCTTATTTAGCTTTACATAACCTTCAAACTGAGAAATAGCAGAACGAATTAATACTTCATTATCATCTTCCGCACTATTTTCTATCGTTAAATACTCAATATTGGCACTGAAGTATTCTTCTGTTTCAATAAACTCAGTGACTTTAGCACGTTGCACACCTTCCACTAGCACTTTAACAGTGCCATCAGGTAGTTTTAACATCTGTAAAATAGTTGCTACAGTACCAGTTTCATAAACATCCACAGCTTGAGGATCATCGACTGCAGCATCTTTTTGTGCAACTAAAAATACTTGCTTATCATTTTCCATCGCAAGATCTAAACAACGGATAGATTTTTCTCTACCTACAAATAATGGAATTACCATTTGTGGATAAACGACAACATCTCTTAAGGCAAGAACGGGGATTTCAACTACACTAGTTAATTCTTCGGTCATGTGTGTCTCTTTGGAAAGTTTAAATTACTGATAAAATCTATATGGGGATAAATAGAAAACTTACAAGCAATAATAACAATTTGATTTTATTTATTCCCAACTCATGGTTGAGATTTATACATATTAAAGCACACAGAGCTTGTTAGAGGTAGCCCAACTTAGTTACCTTAATATCACTATTATGGCTGTTAAAAAACAAAAAAGAGCCCTTAGGCTCTTTATATTTCAATATTAATTTGTCAGCAATGATTTACTCTGATGCTGCTTGCTCTTGTTGACTATCGTAAATAACCAAAGGTTTAGATTCACCTTTAATTGTAGTTTCATCAACAACTATTTTACTCACGTTCTCCATTGATGGGAGTTCGTACATGGTATCAAGTAAAACAGCTTCAACAATTGAACGTAAGCCACGAGCACCTGTTTTTCTGTCCATTGCTTTTCTAGCAATGGCGTTAAGTGCATCTTCTCGGAACTCTAATTCAACATTTTCCATATCAAACAATGCCGTAAACTGCTTAGTTAATGCATTTTTAGGTTCTTGTAGAATTTGGATTAATGCTGCTTCATCCAATTCACGTAAAGTAGCAACAACCGGTAATCGACCAATAAATTCAGGAATCAATCCGTATTTTACTAAATCTTGCGGCTCAACATCTTCCAATCTTTCAGTTAAGGTGACTTCTTCATCTTTACCGCGCACTTCGGCACCAAAACCAATGCCAGTTCCAGTGTGACAACGCTGTTCAATCACTTTATCAAGGCCTGCAAACGCACCGCCACAAATAAATAAAATTTTAGAAGTATCTACTTGTAAAAACTCTTGCTGAGGGTGCTTGCGACCACCTTGTGGTGGTACTGAAGCGATAGTACCTTCAATAAGTTTTAATAAGGCTTGTTGAACACCTTCACCAGAAACATCACGCGTAATTGACGGGTTATCTGATTTGCGAGAAATTTTATCTATTTCATCAATGTATACTATGCCACGCTGTGCCTTTTCAACATCGTAATCACATTTCTGTAATAGCTTTTGAATTATATTCTCAACATCTTCACCAACATATCCAGCTTCAGTTAATGTCGTTGCATCAGCCATAGTGAAAGGTACATCAAGGAGGCGCGCTAAAGTTTGCGCTAATAATGTTTTACCTGATCCTGTTGGACCAATAAGTAAAATATTACTTTTACCTAATTCAACACCATTGTGTGAATCACCATTGCGTAAACGCTTATAGTGATTATAAACCGCCACTGCGAGTACTTTTTTCGCATGGTCTTGGCCTATAACATAGTCATCCAAGCTTTCACGTATTTCAACAGGAGAAGGTAAAGCTTCCTTTTCTTCTTTAGGAGAAATTTCTTTTATCTCTTCACGAATAATGTCATTACATAATTCAACACATTCGTCACATACAAATACTGATGGGCCAGCAATTAGCTTACGTACTTCATGTTGGCTTTTGCCACAAAATGAACAGTAAAGTAATTTACCATTGTCACCGTCACCACTTTTAATATCGGTCATGCCCTACCTCAAATCTTAATTCCGTTAATGATTACTATAGCTATAAATAATTATAATATGGCAATCATTCAATCATCTTTTAAGTTGAACTTGATGAGTCAAATTCAACTTACAGTTAATATTAACTATTTCTTTGTTCTAATATGGAGTCAACTAAACCATATTCAACTGCGCTTTCAGCACTTAAGAAATTATCGCGATCAGTATCTTGAGAAACTTTCTCAAGAGGTTGCCCTGTATGCTCCGACATTAAACGATTTAATTTATCTTTAATAAACAATATTTCTTTCGCATGAATTTCGAAGTCAGATGCTTGCCCTTGGAATCCACCAAGAGGTTGATGAATCATCACACGTGCATTAGGTAAACAATATCGTTTACCTTTTTCACCACCTGAAAGCAAAAATGCTCCCATGCTTGCAGCTTGACCAATACATACAGTAGAAATATTAGGTTTAATAAATTTCATTGTATCATAAATGGCCATACCTGCTGTTACAGAGCCACCCGGTGAATTAATATAGAGGAAAATATCTTTATCAGGGCTTTCTGATTCTAAGAATAATAATTGCGCAATAATTAAATTAGCCATGTGATCTTCAACTTGGCCGCATAAAAATATAACACGTTCTTTAAGTAATCTTGAGTAAATATCATAAGAACGTTCACCCTTAGCTGTCTGTTCGACTACCATTGGTACTAAAGCACTCTCTGGGCTAGTCGCTGAATTTTGAGAGTTTGATTGGGAATTGAATTGGGAATTAAACAAGTGTGTTCCGTCCTTAAATATAAAATACATGATTACTTTAACTAAGCAGCTTAAATTAAGCTACATTCTTTAAGTAATCATTAAAATAATACGCTAAATAAAAATGGCTTGTATGAAGATATCCATACAAGCCATTAAATTTAAGCGATTGCTAAGCTTTTTGTCAATAAAAAAGCGATATTACTTCCCTTCAGGGTTCATAATTTCTTTAAAAGTTGCTTTTTTATTTTCTACTTTCGCTTTTTCAACTAAAAATTCAACTGCCTGCTCTTCTAAAGCGACATTTTGCATTTGTTGCATTAATTCTTTGTTGTTTGCGTAGTATTCAATAACTTCTTGTGGATCTTCATAAGCTGACGCTGCTGTTGCAATTAACTCATCAACTTTAGCCATATCAACTTTCAGTTCATTAACTTTAATCACTTCGCCTAATAACAAACCAATTTTAACACGACGTTCAGCTTGCTCTTTAAACATCTCGTTAGGTAGTTCAGGTAAGTTCTTCGGATCCATTTGACCTTGGAAACGTTGCATTGCTTGTTGACGTAATACGTCAATTTCTTGTGCAACTAAAGCTGATGGTAAGCTAACATCATGGCTAGATAATAAACCTTCAAGTACTTGCTCTTTAACTTTAGCTTTAACAGCTTGAGTTAATTCACGAGTCATGTTTTTACTAACTTCTTCACGTAAAGCTTCAACACCACCTTCTTCAACACCAAAAAGTTTTGCAAACTCTTCATCAACAGGAGGTAATACAGCACCTTCTGTTTTATGAACAACAATATCAAACTCTGCTTCTTTACCTTTTAGGTTTTCTGCATGGTAATCGTCAGGGAAAGTTACTTTAATTGTTTTTTCTTCACCAGCTTTCATACCTGTGATTTCTTTTTCGAAACCAGGAATCATGCGGCCAGCGCCAAGTTCTAGTTCAAAACCTTCAGCTTTACCACCTTCAAACTCTTCACCGTCAATGCGGCCAGTGAAATCAAGTACTAACTTGTCACCTTTCTTAGTTTTACGCTTATTCTCTTTCCACGTTTGGTGCTGCTTCTGTAATGTTTCAAACATTTCATCTAGATCGGCATCTGACACTTCAACATCAGGACGCTCTACTTTAATATCTTCTAGACCTTTTAACTCAACTACAGGGTAAACTTCAAAAGTTGCTTCAAATTTTAATTCTTTACCATCTTCATTGCTTTTTGCAACAAATGAAGGACGACCCGCAGGGTTAATTTTTTCAGCAACAATAGCATCAACAAAGCTGCGTTGCATGATTTCACCGGCAACTTCTTGACGTACAGATTTACCGTAACGTTTTTGAATAACTGATGGTGGAACTTTACCTGGACGGAAACCGTTGATACGTTGGGTTTTACTTACTTGACGAAGACGATTCTTAACTTCAACATCTACTGTTTCGGCTGGAACAGAAATAGTCAAACGACGTTCCAAACCTTGTGTAGTCTCAACTGAAACTTGCATTTATATACCTCAAAACTTAGCGTGTTACGCTTTCTTATATAGCATCAATTTTACTTGCTAATAATAGTAAAAAAAGTGCCTTGCTCATACGAACGGTTAAAATTTATGACGCGGAATTATAGCTAGACACAAAAGAAGTTGCAAGGGCAAGTTTCTGGCGGAAATCGTAGCCTAAATAAAGCCTCGTCGAGGATACTCTTACCTACAGCATAATGACTGTTACATCAACTACCAAGATAGTTAAAATACATATATATTATAATAACTTACGTATAAAAAAAGGGTAGCATAAGTTTAAGTAAAATAAATTAAATACCATGAAAGTGATCAAATAACACTCGCCCCTCTCTTATAAAGGAACAAATTGTATTCTCGAACATTGCAAACAACCAAGATAATTACCGTAAAACATAATTTTCTACTTCATTGGTAAATGGCTTTTATTCGCCAAGTATAAGTTAAAAATTCATTATTAATGTAAAGTTCAACATTGCAACGGAACTTGATAACACCCAAACCAATTTTGGTTAGATATGGGAAATAATATTTTTGAAAAGTGGTCGGTGATGCAAGATTCGAACTTACGACTGAACCTGATGACACCCAAACCAAAATTTAGTGAATGATGAGCTTAATAAATATCAATCATGAATATGGAATTAAATTGAGAAGTGGTCGGTGATGCAAGATTCGAACTTGCGACTGAACTTGATGACACCCAAACCAATTTTGGTTAGATATGGAAAATAATATTTTTGAGAAGTGGTCGGTGATGCAAGATTCGAACTTGCGACTGAACCTGATGACACCCAAACCAAAATTTAGTGAATGATGAGCTTAATAAATATCAATCATGAATATGGAATT
>NZ_JAUOPW010000029.1:0-48506 GCF_030547795.1 Colwellia sp. 5_MG-2023
AGATAACTTATTAAAACAGCCCGTTGATGATTCGTTTTGCCTGAACCCCTTGGAACTGGAGCGCATTGTAGAGATTTCTGACTGTACGTCAACACTTTTTTTCAATTAATCCTTAAATTTCTGTTATTTTTTAAGGACAGGGTTAACTATGATCATTAAAGCATCAAAAACGATGTTTTTTAAACAACTTACCATATAAATCGCTTCGTCCAGTAAAGTACAACTTTGAATTAGTTTATCTGTACGGCTAAACAATCATCTCATTATTGAAGTAATAGCTTCACCAATGTTGATGATCACATCAATAGTTCGCTGCTTAGATAGCAACTATTATTAATTCAATATTAACCATAATAAATAAAAACTAAAGTTACCTAACTTGAACGCCGAATTAGAAAGCTTAGATTTTACATTAAAAATGGAAGCAATAGATTAAAGATATAAATAATGTACTTTCCATACTACTCTCTATAATGCTAAAAACTCTTTTCTCTATGTTGAGAAATAGATAAGAGTAGCTACTATTATTTAATGAATAGTGTTGGGGATAAAAAGAGTTATTAGATAAGATTTTTAATCACCCTAGGTAAAATCTTCAGGTAGTGACGCTTACTAATGTAGCTTTAATAAAATGCTTTACGATAGCGACCTTATCTTTTACTTACTTTCATCAATATTTGATTAGGTCCGGTAAAGCACCTTAATAACATGCCAACCAAATTTAGTTTTAACCAAGTGAGGTTCTAATATAGCCCCACTAAAAGCTACCTTATCAAACTGAGACACCATCTGACCACGTTTAAACTCACCCAAGTCTCCCCCCTTTTTACCAGACGGACACGACGAGTGCTTTTTAGCTAACGTTTGAAACTTAGCACCTTTACCTAGCTGCTTAATAATATCTTCGGCAAGTTCTTTGTGTTTCACTAATATATGAAGTGCGTGTGCTGTTGCTGCCATAAGAAACCATCCTAATATTACTGATAACTCAACCTAGATTGAACACATAAATAAATCCTTTGTAAAGATCTTATATCAGTTCAGAGCTAATCTAGATAACTACTATTTTTTTGACATAAAAAAACCCCAACTCTTTCGAATCAGGGCTTTATAATGGTGGTACCAGCGGTCGGACTCGAACCGACACGTCTTGCGACAGGGGATTTTGAATCCCCCATGTATACCAATTTCATCACGCTGGCAAAGGCTTTACGCCCGTTTTGCAATTTGCAAAGAATTCACTTTTCACACTAAAAATTGATTTCTTTGTAAACTATTTTATTAACGGTAAATAAGCTATCAATATTGAAGTTATACAGCCACTTCAGCAACAAGCTTAATTGGTGGCATTATACGAGATATAGTTGCTTGTGCAATAGTTTTTCTTGCTTCAATGGCTATATGCTGTTTATTTATTCAATTATAAGCTTGGCTGATACGCTTTAAAAAATAAATCAACGGCTTTATCAACATGTTCATAAACATCTTCATCTAACAATTTATCATTAGGCAGCAATAACATTTTAAAATGTAAGCGCCCTTTTACCATTTCTATTAAAATTTGTGTCGCGAATAAAGGATCATCTATTGATAACACACCGTTCTTATCTAATTCTATTAAATAGTCAGTCAATGGCTCCATACCTTTAAGTGGTCCTTTTTCATAGATCAACGTACCTACTTCAGGTAACTTAGGTACCACTTGCAGCACTAAACGAAATAGCGAAACTAAGGTGTCTGATAGAATCCCTTTAAGAAAACGAAAGCACACTTCTTTAAGTGCATCCTTAGGGGCTAATTGACTCAATTTAATAGACGCTATGGTCGCAGTATGAATAACAATTTGCTGCTGAATAACTGATGTTAATAAACCTTGTTTGTTACCGAATTCATTATAAATAGAACGTCTTGAACCACCCGCTTCAGCAATGATCATCTCTAACGACGTTTGATCATAACCATGCTTTAAAAAGAGTCTTTTTGCCGCATCAAGTATTGACTCTCCACGTGAGCTTAAATCATTTAAAATTAATTCTTCTTTATAGGCCATATTTCAATCTTATATCACTCTTACTTAACTATCATTTGACATTGGTACTACATAGTACCAAGATATAGATAATTTAACAGTATCAATTTACTTTTAACCTTTATACCTCTATAAAAAGTGAGTAAATTTCATTATTGGAATCATTATGAGACTATTCTTAACACTCTTTTTAACTCTATTTCTATTTAGTTGTAATGAGCAAGAAAACATAACCGAAAAAGCTATTAGGCCGATTGCTTGGGAAAAGGTTAGCGAATCTAATTTACAACAGTTACGTACTTTGTCAGGTATTGTAGCTCCCGTTGAATCAACTAGCTTAAGTTTTGAAGTGATGGGAAAGATTGAGAGTGTTGAAGTGAAGCTTGGTGATACCGTTAAAAAAGGCCAAGTGTTAGCTCAACTGAATCACAGAAGCCTCACACTCTCGGTAAAATCGGCTAAAGCACAATTAGATAAAGCAAATTCTGATCAAGTTGAAGCAAAAAACAGCTTTACTCGTTACAGTCAGTTAATTAAAAACGGTTTGGTATCTCAATCTGGATTTGATAACGCAAAAGCTAATTATGAATCAAGCGAAAGTGCGGTAGGTGTTGCTCAGGCACAATTAGATATAGCTCAAAAAAATCTACAAGATGGAACCTTACGCTCTCCATATAACGGTATAATAACAAAACGCTTAATTGAACCATCACAGCAAATCAGCTCTGGGCAACCCGCTTTTGAAATTGAAGGTAAGCATGGTTTGGAAGTACATGTCATGGTACCTGAAACCTTGATCAAAGAATTACAGCACAACAGCATGATACCAGTACGGTTTCCAGTATTACCCCAAACTAAAATGTTAGGTCGGGTTACAGAAATAGGAACCAGAGCAGAAGCGGCGAATGCTTTCCCTATCACAGTTGTCTTACAGGAAAAAAATCCATCATTAAGAGCAGGAATGACTGCTGAAGTAGATTTTACTTTTGAAGACAAAGGCTCAAAATATTACCAAGGCGTTGCTATCAGTGTACCATTTAGCGCAATACGGGCTGGTTTAAATCAAAAAAGTTATGTATTTATCTACAACCCAAACACACAATCGGTCAATTCAAGTGAAGTTACTATTGAAAATATACGTAACAACATTGCCTTTATTTCCTCTGGTTTAAAAAGTGGTGAGATCATTGCTATTGCTGGTGTCGCGTTTTTACGTGATGGCCAAAAAGTAACGTTGTTAGACAACACTACCCAACGTTTTAATTAAGAATCAAACTATGAATATCACTCATATAGCTTTTAAGTATCGTAAAACTGTATTTTTTATTCTTACATTATTATTAATTAATGGTGTATTTGCCTATTTTACCTTACCTGCACAAGAAGACCCAACTATAACGATAAGAGAATCTGTTATTTCAACTTCTTTTCCTGGGATGGCACCTGAACGTGTAGAGCAGTTAATAACCAAGAAACTTGAAGAAGAAATTAGAAAAGTACCTGAAGTTAAAGAAATAAGATCGCTTTCAACTACGGGAAACTCAACTATTCATGTCAAAATTCATGATCGGTATTTTAATCTTGATGATATCTGGCAGGATGTTCGTAATAAAGCCGTAACCGCTCATACCAAAATGCCTTCAGGTACTAGCACCCCTTATGTAAATACAGAATTTGGTGATGTTTCAGTGGTAACACTAGCTTTAACTGCTGATGGTTTCGACATGAGTGCTATGTATGATATTGCACAGCATATTCGTGATACCTTATATAGCGTTGAAGGAACAAAGAAAATTGAAATTTTAGGCCATTTAGAAGAGCGTATTTTTCTAGAGGCATCAAATGCAAGATTATCGCAACTCGGTATTTCTCCTCAAGCGCTGATCAATGAATTACAAAAACAAAACATTATCCGCTCTGGTGGTGAAGTCGATACAGGTAAAAAGAGTTTCATCATAGAACCATCAGGAAATTTTGGTAGTGTCCCTGATATCGCCAATACTTATATAAATATACCTAACACCGAAGATTTTATTGCGTTAAAAGATGTGGTTAGTATTAAACGAGACTATATCGATCCACCGGACAAATTAGCTTATTACAACGGTAAACCCGCTATCTATTTTGCAATTTCTATGTTGCCTCAATACAACATTTTAGAATTTGCGCCACGTATAAAAACCAATATTAATAAAGTAATTGCTAGTCTACCTATCGGTTACCAACTTGATATTGCTACCTATCAAGCTGAGCAGGTAGAAAAAACAGTACAAGGTGTCTCAATTAACGTACTACAAACACTCGCTATTGTCTTAGTCGTAGTTGTACTATTTTTAGGCTTAAGAACTGGCTTAATTGTCGGGGCTATTGTTCCATTTGTTATGTTAACAACCTTATCAATAATGCTATTTTTTGATATGAAATTAGAGCGTATGAGTTTAGCGACTTTAATCATATCATTAGGTTTATTGGTTGATAACGGTATTGTTATTGCTGAAGATTTTAAGCGAAGAATTGAAGATGGTATTAGTCGTTTCGATGCCATGTTACAAGGTTGTAAAGAGCTCGCCATTCCATTATTAAGCTCCTCTATCACAACAATTTTATTTTTCTTACCATTGATGTTAGCTGAACATGTCGCAGGTGAATTTACTCGTTCAATCTCGCTCGTCATTTTGATTACCTTAATGACAAGCTGGATACTGGCTTTATGTGTCACGCCTATTCTTTGTTACTATTTTATAAAACCGTCGAAAGCCGAAATAGAAAACAGTTTGGTGAAAGGCAAGTTATCCACCATGTATGAAGGTTTTTTGCATTCCGTATTAAAACACAGGCTAATCTTTATTAGCATAATATTAATTTTATTTGTTGCCGCAATTGGTTCAATGAAATTTGTTGCCAAACAATTCTTTCCAGAGTCTGATCGTACGCAAATATTAATGTACATTGATTTACCGAACGGTACTTCTTCACGTGAAACTAATCGCCAAATGAAAGACATATTTACCTGGTTAGATAACAAAGAAAAATTTGCTTTTATTGAAAATTATTCTGGCTACGTAGGCTTCAATGGACCACGTTTTGTCTTATCACTTAACCCTGAAGATCCAGCTCAAAATAAAGGTTTTATTGTGCTTAATGTAGTTGAAGGTACAGACGTAGCCAAAAGAGTATCAGAATTAGGAACACAGCTTGAAGCCAAGTTCCCCAATATTTCTGCTCGCGTGAAAAAAATGTTCTTAGGCCCATCTGATGCAAAAACAATAAAAATTCAAGTTAAAGGCCCAGACAAAAACGTTATTTATCAAAAAGCACAACAAATTATGGACTTGCTCCATCAAGTTCCTAATACTATTAACATACGTAACGATTGGGAAAACTTGATTGTTAAAATAGATGTTAAAATTGATCAACATCGAGCCAAAAGAGCAAGTTTAACATCATCTGAAATAGCCGACGCCTTACAAACGTATTTTTCAGGGGCGCAAATAACAGAATATAGGGAAGGTGATGAAATTATCCCTATCATTTTACGCGCGCAAGAAAGTGAACGTAATAACTTAGACAAACTACGCACACTTAATGTCTATTCTGAAAAAACAGGAAAAGCGATCCCGTTATTCCAAGTAGCAACATTTGTACCTGTAAATCAATTTTCTGTTATACACCATGAAGATATGTTTCGTACTATTAGCATTGAAGCACGTAATACGGGTATGGCTGCAGAAGATCTACAAAAAGTTATAGATGAAAAAATTCAACTGTTAGCAGCTGACTTACCCGTTAATCACGAAATATTCTACGGTGGTGCAATTAAAGAATCTAAAGCGGCCCAAAAAGCATTAAGTGCTAGTATGCCAATGGTGATTGGTTTTATATTAATACTACTTGTTGCTCAATTTAACTCCTTTAGAAAAGCAGCGATAATTACCTTAACCATGCCGCTCTCTTTTATTGGTGCTGTAATTGGTTTATTAGTGATGCAAGCACCGTTTGGTTTTATGGTTACTTTAGGATTATATAGCTTGGCTGGTATTATCATTAACAATGCTATCGTACTCATTGATCGCATTAACATTGAAGTTCAAAGTGGTAAAACGCAATACCAAGCTTTAGTGGATGCTTGCTTAACGCGATTACGACCTATTGCAATGACAACAATTACAACAGTAATGGGCTTACTACCATTAATTATCAGTAAAGACCCATTGTTCTATGGTATGGCTAATGTTATTGCTTTTGGGTTAGGTATTGGTACCATATTAACACTTGCTGTTGTGCCTGTACTTTATTCTACATTTTATAAGGTTAAGGCTGAATCCTAAACGAACTTAAAATAGTGAAGGTGAATGCCATTTTCAGGTATTCACTTAGCTTAATTTTCACGATTACACACTACTTACTTAAACTCTTGTAGTGTCTTTGATAGACTACGCTTTTGTTAAGCTACCACTCGTATTTTGAGCACTTTGTATGACTTCAACTGATGTAAATGAATTTCCTCGCGCTGGATTCCGTCGCCGCTTTGGCTCTTGGATTTATGATCTACTTATTGCTATTGCCGTTTATATGCTTGCCGGTGCAATATCCTTTTTTATTTTTAACTTATGTATTAGGTATGGGCTTATCGATATGCAAGGCTTCGAGCACTCAATAGATTTACAGCGTTCTTCATTGCTTTTTAGTGTATTAATCTATGGTTGGAATATTGCCTGGGTAAGCTTTTTCTTTGTGTTTTTTTGGTCAAGAACAGGCCAAACATTAGGTATGAAGGCATGGCGTTTACGTGTACAAAATCAAGATGGTACACGTATTACTGAAATGACAGGAATAAAACGTTTACTCCCTACTCTGCTTGGCTTAGGGAATTTAACCGTAATATTTGATCGTAAAAATAAGCTCAGCTTACAAGATAGACTCACTAACACGGAAGTGGTTGTTTTGTCATTAGAAGCGAATAAAGGCAGACTGTAAGAGCTCACCAGCTTTTATAACAAGAAAGCAGGATCAATTCTTATATAGCTATTTTAGATTCGGCTGTTCAAGGTGAGCGTTAAATATATCATTTTATTATGTTGGTTTTTTATTCATAAAATACCAAGCCAACATAATAAAAATGATACTTGGTGAAACAGCACCTATTAATGGTGGGAATTGGTACACCAAGCTTAATGAGCCTAATACTTCATTACAAACAAAGAAGATAATACCCGTAATAACCCCCATCATAATCCGCGCGCCCATAGAAACAGAGCGTAGCGGTCCAAAAATAAATGACAAAGCAACTAATAGCATTACCGCAACCGTTGCAGGTTGCACCAGTTTCCGCCAAAACGCTAATTGATATCGGCTAGGATCTTGTTCATTCGCTTCTAAATAATCTAAATAATCCACTAAGCCTCGTATCGATAAGGATTCAGGTGTTACGGTTACCACGCCTAACTTTTTAGGTGTTAATGAAGATTCCCATACTTGTTTGTCTATATTACTACTACTAATTTTTTGCTCGTTTAATTGTGTATTTACCACGTTTGATAATAACCAGGCTTCATCTTTATATACTGCCGACTCTGCACTTAACCAACTATCTAATTTGAGGTCATCATTAAAACGATAGACTTGTACTTTCTTTAACTGTCCTTGCTCTAACACTTCGCCAATATTAACAAAATAATCGCCATCTTTAGCCCACACTCCATTTTTGGCTGAGATTAAACTCCCACCGGATATAGCCTGAGCCCGAATTTCTCTTGCTGTTGCTTCTCCTTCAGGCGCTAACCATTCTCCCACAGCCATAGAAACAAAAATAAGTAAAATTGCCGTTTTCATTACCGATTTAATAATATCTAAACGTGATAAGCCAGCTGCTTGCATGACTACCAGCTCACTATTACTCGCTAACATACCAATGCCAATTAATCCGCCAATTAATGCTGACATGGGAAAAAAGACTTCTATATCTCGAGGAACAGAATAGAGAACATAAAGTGCAGCATGCGATAAATCATAATTACCTCGCCCCACAGCACGCATTTGTTCAACAAACTTTATAATACCGCTAACACTAACAAAAACGGCCAAAGTTAAAAAAGTAGTGGATGCGACAATACGCCCAATATAAACATCTAATATTTTCATTAGATCTGGCCTCGAACATTATTACGCTTAAAACTAGGCAGTTTTGCTTTAATCTTTCTGCCGCTACTACGCTCTTTCATTAAAAGAATAATACCTAAAAATAAAGCACTAATATGAATAGGCCAAAGACCAACAGCTGAGGGTAGCGCCTGTCGCTCTACCCCAGATTTCATTGCCGTTAATAATAAAAAATATCCTAAAAATAACATTAATGCCGGCAACATTTTGGCAAATTTACCTTGTCTAGGGTTAACAACACTAAGAGGCACAGCAATAAAGGTTAAAATAATGCATGCAAGCGGAAAAGCGATACGCCATTGTATGGTTGCACTATACTCAGCTGCAGTCTTAACGTCTGTTGAATTAAATAGTTGTTGTGTAGGTAAAGCACTCAGCTTACGATGTTTTTGTTCTACTTCTTGATCTTGAATTTGTATATAGTATTTATCAAACGTAACTGCCTGAAAGACCCCGTTAGTTGCATCTTTGTGATAACGCATACCTTCGGTTAGTACTAAGCGTTGAGATCCTGAATCTTCCTCAAGCACTTGTCCTTTTTTTGCATAAACCAAACTAGAATTAATAATACTCTCTTCTGGATGATTTACGTTAGGCAATTGAGCTACAAATACTTTATCAAAACTATTGTCATTGCGATTCTTACCATGAATAAAAACAACCGCTTTTTCATTACCAGTTTTTTGAAAACGTCCGGCGATTAAAGAGCTCAAGCCCGAATCAGCCGCAAGTTCGTCTGTTACTTGATATTGATATTCTGATGCCATCGGCGCTAAATACAAAGTAAATATGCCGGTAAAAATGGCGGTAACAAAAGCAAGCACCAAAGTCACCCGTACAACATACCACTCACTCACTCCACAAGAATGTAGTACGGTCATTTCGTTATCCGCATAAATACGGCCATATGCCAATAAAATACCTAAAAATAAACTTAAAGGCAGCATCATACCTGCCAAATCAGGAACTTTAAGTGCAATAAATGTCATCACCATTTGCCCAGGAATACTACCTTCTGAGGCGTCACCTAAGACACGAACAAATTTTTGACTGATAAAAATGGTCATCAACACAAAAAATACTGCTAGCTGCGTTTTTGCCACTTCTTTTAATAAATAACGAAAAATGATCACAAAAAGATCCCATTAAAACTGTGTTTTTTCTGACAATCGACAAGTTTTTCTAGTAAACTTGCCGTTTTCATAACTAAACTATATAGTCGACATATAAAATTAATTGATATATGTAGCTATAATTATAGCCCTTAGCACTATCACTTGAATAGTTAAGAGTGCAATTTTTTACTAGTTTTAGCAAGAGATACCCTCATTAAACGTAAAAGGAGAACTTCATGGAGTTCGGTATAAAAAGCGGTAGCCCAGAAAAGCAACGTAGTGCCTGTATTGTTGTTGGTGTGTTTGAGCCTCGTCGTCTTAGTTCAACAGCAGAACAACTTGATGAAATAAGTGAAGGCTATATAAGCAATCTTTTGCGTAAAGGTGATTTAGAAGGTAAGTCAGGACAGATGTTATTATTACATCATGTACCTAATATTCTTAGTGAACGTGTTTTATTGGTTGGTTGTGGTAAAGAACGTGAATTAGACGAACGTCAATATCGCCAAATAATCAAAAAAACTATTAATACACTAAATGAAACAGGTTCAATGGAAGCAGTATGTTTCTTATCTGAACTTCATGTTAAAGGTCGTGATACTTATTGGAAAATTCGCCAAGCGGTAGAAGCAACCCAAGATGGTTTATACAGTTTCAATAGTTTAAAAACTCATAAAGAAGAGCCTCGTAGACCTTTACGTAAAGTAGTATTTAACGTACCTACACGTCGAGAGCTACCAATTGGTGAGCGCGCTATTAGCCACGCATTAGCAATTGCTGAAGGTATTACAACCTGTAAAAATGTTGCCAATATGCCACCAAACATTTGTAATCCGGCATATTTAGCAGAGCAAGCCAAAATTTTAGCCAATGATTACGATAGAGTATCAACAACTATTGTTGGCGAACAGGAAATGGAAGAGCTTGGTATGGGGTCATACTTGGCAGTAGGTAGAGGCTCAGCAAATGAATCTTTAATGAGCATTATGACCTATAAAGGCATTGATGATGACTCAAAACCACTAGTACTAGTTGGCAAAGGCCTTACTTTTGATAGTGGTGGTATTTCATTAAAGCCTGGTGCTGGCATGGACGAAATGAAATATGATATGGGCGGTGCTGCAGGTGTTTTAGGTGCTATGCATGCCTTAGCCGAGTTGAATTTACCAATTAATGTTATCGGTATTTTAGCGGGCTGTGAAAACATGCCAAGCAGTAATGCTTATCGTCCAGGTGATATTCTAACAACAATGTCAGGACAAACAGTAGAAGTATTAAACACCGATGCTGAAGGTCGTTTAGTTTTATGTGATGCTTTAACCTATGTTGAGCGTTTCGATCCTGAAGCGGTAATTGATGTTGCTACATTAACAGGTGCCTGTGTTGTTGCCTTAGGTAAACATGCAACAGGTTTGTTAAGCTCTCATAACCCACTTGCTCATGAGCTATTAAATGCTTCAGAACAAAGTGGTGATAGAGCATGGCGTTTACCTTTATGGGACGATTATCAAGAACAACTTGAAAGTCCATTTGCTGATATGGCAAATATTGGTGGTAAAGAAGCAGGTACTATTACCGCCGCTTGTTTTTTAGCGCGCTTCACTAAAAAATATAACTGGGCTCATTTAGATATTGCTGGAACTGCATGGCGCAGTGGCGGTAAAGATAAAGGCTCAACAGGCCGTCCTGTTAGCATGTTAACGCAATTTATGCTTAACCGTGCAGGTCAAGAAGTGGACGAGTAGTTTCGTTTAAATTAGGCAAATACCATGCAAACACAGGTTATGTTTTACCTTCTCAATGACGAGAAGACTGACAATAATGATAAAGATGCTGAAACAACAGATAAAAGTTCAGCACTTTATCATGCCTGTTTACAAGCAAGCCATTTTTATCGTCAAAACCAGCGGGTATTTATTTATACACAAGATAAAGAGCAAGCTGAGCAAATTGATGAATTATTATGGGCATTTGACACTGATAGTTTTGTGCCTCATAACTTGGCGGGAGAAGGACCAAAACAAGGTGCTATGGTAGAAATTAGCGATCAACCGTTACGTGGTCGCCGCCCTGTTTTAATCAACTTAACCGAAACTATGCCTACATTTGCAAATCAATTTCAATTTATTGTTGATTTTGTCCCTAGCGATGAAATCTTAAAACAAAAAGCCCGTGAGCGTTTTAAAACGTGTCGACAATGGGGCTTTCAAGTAAACAATCAAGTAGTGGCACAGCCACAATAATATAGGTTGCACCTTAAATTCTGTAAAGTCTTAATTCAACTTACCATTAACAACTTTTTATACCGGAACAATGATGGAAAAAACATTCAACCCAACCGACATTGAACAATCTTTATATACCAGCTGGGAAGAGCAAGGTTACTTTAGCCCAACAGGTGAAGGCGATAGCTATAGCATTGCCATTCCGCCGCCTAATGTCACCGGCTCTTTACATATGGGACATGCTTTTCAACAAACCATCATGGATACTTTAATTCGATACCAACGTATGCAAGGTAAAAATACCTTATGGCAAACAGGTTGTGATCATGCTGGTATTGCTACTCAAATGGTTGTTGAACGTAAGATTGCTGCTGAAGAAGATAAAACACGCCACGACTATGGCCGTGAAGGCTTTATCGATAAGATTTGGGAATGGAAAAACGAATCTGGTGGCACTATAGGCAAGCAAATGCGTCGTTTAGGTAACTCTATCGATTGGTCACGTGAACGCTTTACCATGGATGATGGTATGTCTGAAGCAGTTCAAGAAGTGTTTGTACGCTTGTTTGAAGACGATCTTATTTATCGTGGTAAACGCTTAGTTAATTGGGATCCAAAATTCCATACCGCAATTTCAGATTTAGAAGTAGAAAACAAAGACAAAAAAGGCCACATGTGGCATTTACGTTACCCACTTGCTGATGGCCAAAAAACGGCAGAGGGTCTTGATTATTTAGTGGTAGCAACAACGCGTCCAGAAACCATGTTAGGCGATACCGGTGTTGCGGTTAACCCTGAAGATCCACGTTATAAAGACCTAATTGGCAAACAAGTATTACTACCATTAGTGAATCGTTTAATTCCTATTGTGGGTGATGAACATGCTGATATGGACAAAGGCACGGGTTGTGTAAAAATCACACCTGCTCATGACTTTAACGATAATGAAGTCGGTAAACGTCATGCGCTACCTCAAATCAATATTTTTAATAAAGATGCAGCAGTGTTAGCAACAGCTGAGGTTTACGACACTAAAGGCGAAGTATCGAATGCTTATGATGGTGCACTACCTGCAGAATTCGCAGGTATGGATCGCTTTGTCGCGCGCAAAGCTATCGTAGCTAAATTTGATGAATTAGGTTTATTGGTTGAAGTGAAAGACCATGATTTAGTTGCGCCATACGGCGATCGCTCAGGTGTTATCATTGAACCTCTTTTAACTGATCAATGGTACGTACGTGTTGAGAAATTAGCAGGTCCTGCCGTGGATGCAGTGAAAGACGGTCAAATTGAATTTGTTCCTAAACAATACGAAAATATGTACTTTGCTTGGATGAACAATATTCAAGATTGGTGTATTTCACGTCAACTTTGGTGGGGACACAGAATTCCAGCTTGGTATGACGAAAGCGGCAAAGTTTACGTTGGTCGTACCGAAGCTGAAGTACGCGCTAATAACAACATTAGCGATGATATAAAATTAAGCCAAGATGATGATGTACTTGATACTTGGTTCTCATCTGCACTTTGGACATTCTCAACGTTAGGATGGCCAAAAGAGACCGATGATCTAAAAACGTTTCACCCTACTGATGTACTAGTAACAGGTTTTGACATTATTTTCTTCTGGGTTGCTCGCATGATCATGATGACGATGCATTTCAATAAAGATGAAAATGGTAAATCACAAATACCTTTCAAAAAAGTATACATGACCGGCCTTATTCGCGATGAAAATGGCGATAAAATGAGCAAATCAAAAGGTAACGTAGTTGATCCATTAGATATGATTGACGGTATTTCACTTGAAGATTTATTACAAAAACGTACTGGCAATATGATGCAGCCTAAGTTGGCCGCTAAAATAGAAAAATTAACCCGCAAAGAATACCCAAATGGTATTGAAGCACACGGGACTGATGCTTTACGTTTCACTTTAACATCGGTTGCGACTACGGGGCGTGATATTAGCTGGGATATGAAACGCTTAGAAGGTTACCGTAACTTTACTAATAAGTTATGGAATGCTAGTCGTTATGTAATGATGAACACTGAAGAATTTGATTGTGGAGCAAATGGCGGCGAAATGGAATTGTCTCTTGCTGACCGTTGGATCATAGGACAGTTTGAGCAAACAGTAAAAACGGTTCATGAAGCTTTTGATACTTACCGTTTTGATCTTGCTTCACAAGCTTTATATGAGTTCACTTGGAATCAATTCTGTGACTGGTATTTAGAATTAACTAAACCTATTTTATTCAAAGGTAATGAAGTACAACAACGTGGTACTCGCCATACATTAGTCAACATTTTAGAGGCATTACTACGTTTAATGCACCCTATTATGCCGTTTATTACTGAAACTATTTGGCAGCGCGTTCAACCATTAAGTGGTTTTGCTAAAAAAGGTGATTCAATTATGATTCAGGCATTTCCTGAATTTGACGCCAGCAAATGTGATCAACAATCAATTGACGATCTAGAGTGGGTTAAACAATTTATTATTGCCATTCGTAATATTCGTGGCGAAATGGATATTTCACCTAGTAAAGAGCTACCAGTATTACTTAAAAACGTAAACGAGAACGATAAACGTCGCTTAAATGAAAATGAACAATTCTTAAGCTCGCTGGCAAAACTTGAAAGTATTACTGTGTTAGCAGAAAGTGAACAAGGCCCTGCTTGTGCTTCAGCTGTCGTTGGTGATTTATCTGTTCTTATACCAATGGCTGGTTTAATTGACAAAGAAGCCGAGATTGCTCGTTTAGATAAAGCCATTGATAAACTAGATAAAGAAGCAACTCGAGTTCGTGGCAAACTGGGTAATGAAAATTTTGTTAGCAAAGCTCCACCTGCGGTTATCGCCAAAGAAGAAGCAAAACTAGCTGAAGCTGAATCTACCCTTGCAAAAATGCAAGAGCAAAAAGCTCAAATAGCAGCACTATAATTTAGTAAAAGAGTAATTTCCGCCTACGAAAAACACCGTAGAGTAGGCGGAAATTAAAAATATTCAAATTAATTTTTTAAATATCATTACATTAAAAAACAACGACTTACGAATAAAAACCTTCTTAAGCCCTTTTATTTTCATAAAAAATTGAACTATTTGAGCTTTTTATAAAGCAAATTAAAAACAACTGTGCTATGCTGCAATTGCGTTGAGTTTTTGTGTTGCGGATGAAGGTTGATACTAACTTTTGTTTTAGATTTACCAAGTACTTAGGTACTTGTTTATTCTTAACAAATGGATTTTAGGCAATGCAAACTGGTTGTTTGTTCCAAATACTTTTTGTTACGAATATGGTTTGTTTCCTTCCTCTGCCTGTACTACTTATGGTAGAGGGCATTTACTCGGGTAAAAACGGTGTTATTTTTTTTGAGAATTATCTCTTCAAGAAAGCACCACATTAATATTATTTATGACTACGGGAAAATGTAAGTATGTCTGATTCAGTTACTGGTAAAGTTAAATTTTTCAACGAAACTAAAGGTTTCGGTTTTATAGAACAAGAAAATGGTCCTGACGTGTTTGTTCACTTCAGCGCTATCTCTGGAGACGGTTTCCGTACTCTAGCTGACGGTCAAGCGGTAACGTTCACTGTTAAACAAGGTCAAAAAGGCCCTGAAGCAGAAAACGTTCTAGCTGTATAATTTATAGCTATGTAGACCTTCTCATTTGAGAATCTAATTCTGTAAAAAGCGAAGTATTAACATCTGTTAATCTTCGCTTTTTTGTTTCTGCTGATTTATGTTATTGCTTCAATATAGTTTACAGATCCAATATATTAGCAATGATTAGCCGATTCAAACTTACTTCGCTTTCTTCCCTTGCTATACTCTGCTACTAACCCCTACCTTATTTTATAACGTCCTTTGATTAGTAAATCCAACGTCCAAACAAAACCTGTGATACAAAACATTAATGTTAATATTGAAAATAGTATTATTTGCCAATTATTAAAACTGCCTAATGTTCCATAATCCATAAAATGTAGCATAAAGAAAAAGTCAGCAAAGCGCTTATCATCATTACTATGCCCAACGACTCTCCCTGAACTAGCATCTATATAAACACTGGTATATAACTCATCATCAAAGTTAACTCGCCAGACAATGTTTTTTTCTTTTGGAAAATCATCAATAGGCGGTGATATCCTCTCAGTTACACCTATATTTCCCCTACCACTATAAGTGCTAATAGCTAACGTTTGCGCCATTATTTTATCAATAGTTTTCATTTCACCTGTATACGCATTAACTAATGAATGTTCATTATAAAAATGTTGATACAAACCCAAATAATGATTAAGTAGATAATAAGGTTGATCAATTAATTGAATCAATTTTATTGAATTTACCGGCTTTTGAGGCTGTTCTTTATTGAATTGGCTAAGAATATAACTTGGCTCTAATAGGCGCTTATGGTCTATCTTCTTTACCGCTAAATTGCTGACTAGATTCTCATTTCCTTTAGCTTTAGTAGAATCCATCAAATTAAAAAACAAACCGCTACCAAGCCAAATAAATAACTGTATAGCAACAAGAACAGAGAGCCATTTGTGTAGGCATTTAACTAATTTCATACACTCTCCTTTACAATTTTCTTTTTATTGCTATTTCGTTTGAATACGTAAAAATAAGTGAGTATTAAACCAAACAAGCTAGCGACTAACGATAATACAATAAAGACAAATAACAGCTTATTACTGGCATCTTCTTCCACATAATCCATCACATGAAAACTAAACATCCAATCAAATATCCGCCAAAAGAGATGTCTTTTTGTGACTATCTCTCCTGTTAGCGTACTAATATATAGGCTTGGATTAGAAAAACCCTCAAAATCAACTCGCCACACAGGTAAATGCCTAGCGCTTAATTCAAAAGGAGGATTTTCTGTAATCAAACTCACCTGTTTGATCGTTGTATCTGGCTGTATGTATGAATATTTGGCGATGCCTACAGCATAATTTTCATTAATAGGCGAAAGTAAGCTCCCAGTATCAGCATTGAGTAGATGCTTGCCTTTATCGTTACTAAAACGATAAACAGCATTCCCCTGTAAGTTTGTTAGCTCTACATTTTTCGCATTAGGATAATGCCTATAGAGCTTGGCAATAGAATAATTAATTTGAGACTTATTCAACACCCCTGGCTCATTAACAATCAAGCTATCACCATGAATATAATCAAGATCAAAAATCACCATGAAGGCACCAGATACTGACCAAACAACAAATTGAAAGCCAACAAACAGCATTAACCATTTATGATATTTTCTGCTATTCCGATACCATGACATGAGATTCTTCCTTCAATATTATTCATTAAAACTAAATTAAAAGTTCACGTTCAGTTTTAAATAACCACGTCGACCGAGCAAATCATAAGTCATCACATCGGTATTAGCATCATTCCAAGAAGTTAAGAAAGGCGCGCTCTTATCAAAGAGATTATCAATACCCGCTGATAAACTAAAGTTATTATTCACCTGATAACTTGCTTGAACATCATGATAAGTAATACTCGGTACTGAGCTCCCAATAGGACCTCCACCATTAACATCATCAGCACCACCAATATACCTAATAGCATAATGAGTAGCCCAAGATTGAGCTTCTAAGGTAAAACCTAAATTACCACGCCATTTTGTATAACTACCTTGATCTTCGGTTATTTTACCCAGAAGGTCGTTAATAGCCTGCCCTGGTAAAGGTGTATTTTCGTGAGCTAATAAACGAGTTGCTTCAAGTTCAATTTTAGTATTGAAACCATTAATTTCCCCATTATGCTGTACGTTAAAATCTACACCGCTAACTTTTTCTTGTGCAGCATTCACTGGTCTTTGATTTAGCGAGATAACTTGATTTGTTACGCTATGGCGTGAAAAACTATCACAATATTCACTATAGGCATTGGGGTCGGTGTAACACAGTTTCAGTACATCTGAGCCATTCACGGCAGTAATAGCATCATCGATTTCGATATTAAAATAATCAACTGTTGCAGATAAACCTTCAAGAAAGCTTGCTTGCCATACAATGCCTAAAGTCAGTGTATCAGCAGACTCAGGGTTAACATCAGGGTTTCCTCCAACGGCTGTCAATACAGTGGTACCGTCTTGTTCAAAGTTAGCAGGAACGCCAGCCGCTAAACAATTGGTAGCAATAGCACCTGTTGCGCCTTCACAAGGGTCAATAGTTCTTAAATTTTCTGAATTAGTGCCGCCAAATTGCTCTGTTAGCATAGGTATTCTAAAAGCATTAGATTTAACACCACGTACCATTAGATTATCAAAAATTTGCCATGTTAAACCAAGTTTGTATGTCGTTTTATCGCCAAACGTACTGTAATCAGCATAGCGGCTAGCCACTTCGGCGTGTAGCGATTTCATCAAAGGTAGGTCAGAAAGCAGCGGGATAGAAAACTCCACAAAAGCCTCTGTTACATTAAAATCACCATCAATAGTGTCTTCGCCACCGTTACTTAATACTGTTGAGTCAGGATTACGCCAGCCACTTTCATATCTATGCTCTATCCCTGTTGCAAAAGCTAAAGTTCCGGCAGGTAGCTCTGTTAAATCACCACCTAAGTTAAAAGTGAAAGATCGCATTTCATTGCCGCCATTTCCTTCTCTTCGATATTTAACATAGTCAATCACTTCTTGGCTCAACTCATCTACACCAAACCAATCACCACACGGAATACTTGCGCCCTCTTCATAGCTACATACATCTTCATTTAATGTATCTGCTGCTTTGGCGCTGTCTAAATCAAATGTCCAACCGTCATTACCCGTATTACGGCTATAGTTATACGCTGTATCCCAGTGCCAGTTATTGCTAAACTCGCCGTTTAATCCTAAAACTAAGCGAATAGTGTTAGTTTCTTGAAAGAAAAAAGGAGCACCAAATTCGGTATTCCGCCTGTTTGTTAACTCTAAATCTTGTCCTGTAGGGTTATAATCAAAGTCTTTAGAGACATAAATACTACTGAGGCTTCTTGGCGTAACAATTTGCTCTGACTGACGATTACTGTACATTGCTTCGGTGAATAAATTTACCTGCTCTGTTAACTGATAATTAACCGTTGCCGCTAGGTTAAGGCGCTGACTGGGACTGACTGCATTTAAATAAGGTATCCAAGTAAAAGCATGTTTTTGCGAATCGTATGCTTCATAAGCATTACCATCACCTTGTGTGTCTTGGTTGAATTGTACACTTTGACCATCGGCTAGTAATGCTCTGCCCCCTTCAGTGGTTGAGCTACCAAAACAAGAAAGTTCGCTTGTACCATCATCATGAACTATTTCTTCTTTAGCACAATCAATACGATCTGATTGCCTTACCGCTTCCGTATTGACATAGTTCGCACTTAAAATAAAATTACCACGATCAAAAGTAGAGCCAATATTTAAGTTGAACTCTTGGTGTTCACCATCACCTTCATCACTAGCCCCTGCTTTTGCCATAAAGGTAACACCATCAATATCATCTTTAGTGATAATATTAACAACACCTGCAACGGCGTCGGCACCATAAATAGCAGAAGCGCCATCTTTTAGTATTTCAATACGTTTAATAATGCCGGTAGGAATAGTATTTAAGTCAGCAGAGCTATTAGCACCTGTGCCCCCATTAACCATACGACGGCCATTAAGTAAGACTAGAGTACGCTTTATTCCCATACCACGTAAGTTAACTTGTGCTGTGCCATAGCCACCACTAGTCCAATAGGCATTAGTCGCATTACCAGCAACTCCAGCAGAGAAAGACATACGTTGTAATAAGTCTTCTACGTTAACAATACCGCTCAATGCAATTTGCTCTGCGGTAATAACGCTAAGCGGACTCGCCGTTTCAAGATCAGCTCTTTTAATATGAGAGCCCGTAACCGTCATTTTTTCTATACCATCATTCTGTACTTCAGCATAAGATTGATTACAGTTAAACGCGACCAGCATAGCTGTAAATAATAGAGATTTTTTCATGGGAATCACCACTGTCAATAAAATTGATGTGATGATACCAATGAGAACGTATTATTGGGTGTGACATATTGCCGCATTTAGTGCATTGGTAGAATAAATAAGCTTGTATTATTAAGAAGATACCTTATTCTCTTGAGCCGTAATTGCTTTTAAATGACTAATACGCCATAGGTAAAATAATGCAGGTAAAATTAATAGCGTTAAAATTACCGCGCTTAACATACCGCCAACCATAGGCGCTGCTATTCTACTCATTACTTCTGATCCCGTTCCTGTTCCGTATAAAATAGGCAGTAAACCAACAATTATCGCTGCTGCTGTCATCATTACTGGGCGAACACGTAAACCTGCGCCATGTAAAACAGCTTGCAGCACATCCGCTTTTGTCGTGTCTATGTTTCGTTCTTGATGATCATTTAGCATTTCTTTATAAGCTTGGTTGAGATAAACCAACATAATGACACCAATTTCAACAGCGACACCTGCTAAGGCAATAAAACCAACGCCAACAGCTACCGAAAAGTTAAAGCCCTCAAGGTACATTAACCAAATACTGCCTACCATTGCTAAAGGTAAAGTACCCATGATCATCGCGACTTCAATCACATTTCTAAAGTTTAAATATAGTAGGATGATAATAATGAATAAGGTTAATGGCACAACGTAAGCTAACTTAGCTTTAGCGCGCTCCATATATTCATACTGGCCTGCCCATGTAATTGAATAACCTGCTGGAAGTTTTAGTTTATCTGCAACAACTTGCTGAGCAGCTTCAACATAAGTACCTATATCGACACCTTCTATATCAACAAACGACCAACCGTTTAAACGTGCATTTTCAGATTTGATCCCTGGCGGTCCATCTTCAATAAAGACATTAGCTACATCGCCTAATGAAATACGCTGCCCTGTAGGTGTAACAATAGGCAACAAAGATATTTGCTCTGGTGAATCACGGTAATCTTGAGGATAACGTAAATTTACGGGATAACGCTCTAGCCCTTCAACCGTGTTTGTTACATTAATACCACCAATAGCTGTTGATATAACTTGCTGTATCTCAGCTATATTTAACCCATAACGTGCAGCCTTCGCGCGTTGAATGTCAATTTTCACATAACGTCCGCCAGCAACACGCTCTGAATAAACAGATGCCGTACCAGGAACCTCTTGCAGGATAACTTCTAGCTGCTTACCTATATCTTGAATAACAGAAAGATCAGCCCCTGCTACTTTGATCCCAACAGGTGTTTTGATGCCTGTGGCTAACATATCAATGCGAGTTTTTATCGGCATAACCCACGCATTAGTCACACCCGGTAATTTAACCAGTGCGTCTAACTCAGCTTTTAAACTTTCAGGAGTAACGCCAGCTCTCCATTGATCTTGCGGTTTAAACTGAATAAAGGTTTCAATCATAGTTAATGGTGCAGGATCGGTAGCGGTTTCTGCCCGTCCCATTTTACCAAATACCGTTTTAACTTCTGGTACTGTTTTGATCAATTTATCGGTTTGTTGTAATAGCTGTCGAGCTTGCCCGATAGATATTCCAGGATACGTTGTGGGCATATACATTAAATCGCCTTCATCGAGTGGTGGAATAAATTCACTGCCAATTTTATTTAGTGGATATATTCCAATAGCCAGTACAACTAAGGCTGCTAATAACGTGATTTTAGGAAAACGTAACACGATTTTTAAAGCTGGCATATAAAGATAGGTTAGAAATCTATTTACTGGATTTTTATGCTCAGGTAATACTTTGCCGCGAATAAAGTAGCCCATAAGAACAGGAACTAAAGTGATAGCCAATGCAGCAGAAGCAGCCATGGCATAAGTTTTAGTAAAAGCTAATGGCGCAAACATTCGCCCTTCTTGTGCTTCTAAGGTAAATACTGGGATAAAACTAACAGTAATGATCATCAAACTGAAAAATAATGCAGGTCCAACTTCACTGGCTGAATCAATAACTACTTGCCAGCGATTTTCATTAGTTAATTTCTTTCCTTGAGATGTTAGCTTTTCCATATGCTTATGCATGTTTTCTATCATAACGATTGCACCATCTATCATGGCACCAATCGCAATCGCAATTCCACCAAGCGACATGATGTTAGCGTTAAGCCCCTGAAAATGCATAACGATAAAAGCTGTTAAAATTCCCACAGGTAAACTTACAATAGCCACCAAAGAGGAGCGCACATGAAACAGAAAAACAATACAAACTAAAGCGACAACACCAAACTCTTCTAGCAGTTTAAAACCTAAATTACTTACCGCACGTTCAATCAACGCTGAACGATCGTAAACAGGCACAATTTCAACGCCTTCAGGGAGGCCTTTTTTAAGTTCTTCAAGTTTTGCTTTTACGCGATTAATTACTTGTTGAGCATTTTCACCAAAGCGCATAACCACAATACCGCCAACAGTTTCGCCTTCACCATTAAGTTCGGCAATACCTCGGCGCATTTGTGGACCTGTACCAATATCGGCGACATCTTTTAACAGCAAAGGTGTACCATTGTCGTTAACACCTAAAGGAATATTTTCTAGATCATCAATACTTTTTAAATAACCTGTCGCTCGCACCATGTATTCGGCTTCAGCCATCTCGATAACTGAAGCCCCAATTTCTTGATTGCCTTGTTGAATAGCCCTTTGGATATGAGAAAGCGGAATACCAAAAGCGCGTAGCTTTTCAGGATCAACATGGACTTGATATTGTTTAACCATACCGCCTAAAGCGGTAACTTCTGATACACCTGACAGGGTTTGTAACTCATATTTTAAAAACCAATCTTGTAAACTGCGTAGTTCACTTAAATCGTGTTGCCCTGTTTTATCGATAAGGGCATATAAATAAACCCAGCCTACACCTGTGGCATCAGGGCCTAATTGAGATTTAGCATTACTGGGTAAATTAGGCACAACCTGACTTAAATATTCAAGTACGCGTGAGCGAGCCCAATATAAGTCGGTATCTTCATCAAAAATCACATAAACATACGAATCACCGAAAAAAGAGTAACCTCGCACAGTAACAGCCCCTGGTACTGACAACATAGCGGTAGTCATAGGATAAGTGACTTGCTCTTCCACCACTTGAGGTGCTTGGCCTGGATAACTTGTTTTTATTATGACTTGTACATCAGACAAGTCTGGCAAGGCATCAATCGGCGTTTTATTAACAGAATATACCCCTGCAGCCACCAATAAACAGGTTGCTAGTAACACAAAAAAACGGTTCCCAACGGACCAACGAATTATAGAAGCAATCATAAATATAAACTCCTATATTAGTGGTGTGAATGATCAATGACAGACTTGTCATTAGGCATTAGGTCATCAGACATTTGCTGATCAAGCATTTCAGTATCAGATACATCAATGTCTATAACCTGATAACCTCCTGTTACTTTTTTACTTATTTTAACGCGAACATGTCGACCTTCTGTTAGCTGAGAAAAATCTACCGCATCTATCGCCGTAAAATCCATGGTCATTTCTGGCCAGCTCCATTCAGGGATAGGATCATGAATTAGGGTTAACATTCTATGATCAGCCATAGTGCTTTCTACTTGAGCGTTTACCCAAACGGATGATGGTTCATAAATTTCTTCTTCAATGTTTTCAGGTTCCATACGTTTAAAATCAGAAGTTTTACTTGATTCAGAATCCAATAAGAATTGAGCTGAACTTACAACATTCTCACCTTCAGCTAAGCCTGCTAATATTTCAACGCTGTTTTCATTATAGCGCCCTACCTTAACTTCAATAGACTTGTAGTTACCTTCGCCTAATGCAAGAACAACACGATTTTGTTTGCCCGTTCTGATCAGTGCTTCTTTCGGGATAAGTAGCGCACTTTCATTACCTGAGGTTTGAATAGTAATTTGTCCAAACATGTTAGGTTTAAGTTCGTTGTTGGTATTATCAAATCGTAAACGTGCAATTGCTGTTCTAGTTTTAGGGTTGAGCATGGGATGTATGTGTTCGACTTTTCCTTGCCACTCTTTATTAGGTAAATAATCTAACGTCATCACAACATCATTCCCCATTGCTAATAATGAAGCTTGACGTTCGAATACTTCTGCTTTTACCCATACTTGGCTCAAATCGATAATTGATAACATCATGGTTTCAGGTTTAACAAATACACCTTCTCTAACACTTAAACTTTCAACAACACCACTTTGTATTGCATAGAAAGTTACATTCTGTTGAATTTCACGTGTAGCACGTAATCTTTTAATCGCTTCTTGGGGTAAATGTAATGCTGCTAAACGATTTTGAGCTGCACTAATAAGTCGATTATTCTTACGATCTAACGCCAGTAAGAATTCTTCTTGTGCATTTACTAATTCAGGAGAATAAATATCGTATAAGGCTTGGCCTTTTGTAACAGGGTCGCCTACTGCTGAGATATAAAGCTTTTCAATCCAGCCTTGTACACGAGAATGAACATTAACCAATTGTTCTTCGTTGTAAGTGACATAACCAACAGTATTTATTATCGAATTTAAAGGTTTTATTTCTGCTTTAGCAACTCTTACACCTAAGTTATTTTCAACATTGGAAGAAATGCGGATTGTACCAGCACCTTCATCAGGACCTGCGCCGCCATCATCATAAACAGGAACAAGATCCATCCCCATCGGTGACTTACCAGGTTTATCTTTTTTAAAGTTTGCGTCCATTGGTGCAACCCAATAAAGTGGTTCTTCTTCCTTTGCCTCAACTGTTGTCGGACTATGTAATTTATTCATCATAGACGACATCACAATAAAACTAATTAATAAAGCTAACGTTAAACCAATAATAATTCCTATTATTAAGCTCTTTTTATTTGTTGGGTTTACGCTCATAATTTAGCACTCATGTCTGACTTCATTGCGTTATCAGCAAGAAAGTAATTAATTTCTAAAATGATTTTTTGTTCTTGGGTATTAATTGTTAAAAATTCGATCTGAGCATTAAGCTCTGCAATACATCCACGTACTACTTCAGAAAAGTCACCTTCATTATTTGTATAGGCCGTTAGAGAAGCCTGAACTTGTTGCTGAATTTGCGGTAGTAACCGTTCTATATAGAGTGTTTGCCTTTCTTTAATACGAAAAAATTGACCTTTCGCACTAGCAAAAGCCGATATCAACTGACGAATTAATAATAGTTTCTCTGTTTTGATCACTTCAGTGTTAGCAATGGCAGAGCTCACTTCTTTGTCTTGTCGGTTACCAGTAAATAAAGGAAGATCGAACACAACACCTATCGAGAAAAGATCGGCTCGGCTATTACCAAAAGAGTCATCTGCACGATAGCCATAGCTAGCATTTACGCCCCATTGTGGTTGATATTTTTGTTCCGCTAAATTTACCCCAATACGAGTAGCTTCAATATTTTTATCAACGGCTTGTACCGCCGGGTGACGAGCTAAAATTAGTGCTAACTGGCTAGGTTTTAGCTGTTTTTCATCATAAAGAGCTTCCTTCCGGTAAAGATCTAATTGCGGAAGTTCACTACCAATGAGCCTTATTAACGTATTGTTGTTCGTATCTAAATCTTCTGATAAAGATCCTGTTGTCCAATAATGGCTTAGCCATTGCTCTAGCATGCCTTGGTAACGGTTTTGCTCAAGCTTTAACTGATTTAATCTATCTTCTAACTGAGTTAGTTCAAGTTGAGCACGCACAATATCAACTTGCCGTGTTCCACCTAAATTACTGCTATAACTCGATTCGGCCAACTGACTTAGCTGTTCAAACAAATTGCGGCTTGTTTCGATTATACGAATACTCTCCTGTACTCGATATAAATCAAGCCATAAACTACCTACAGTAACTGCAACTTTATTTTCTCGATCTTTACGTTTAAACGGTTGCTCTTGTGACTGCAATTGTAATTGTTTACTGCGTATTTCCAGACTATCACCACGACCAAACATCTGAGAAACACCTACTTTAAATTGTGTCATGTTTTCTTGGTCAAAGTTAAAGCCATCGGTAGGCAAGCTAACAAAAGTAACAGACACGCTAGGATCCGGCTGTGTATTGGCAACAAAGCTTAAAGCTTCAATTGATTTTTGTTTATGACGACTGCCATCAAGCCAAGGATCATTTTTTTGCGCGATTTTAATCGCTTGAGTAAAGCTCAATCCCTGCTCAGCGGCATAACTATGACTTGAGAATACGATAATGAGCATAGCTGCGAAGACAGTGATGCGTTTATATAAGGCGTTATATTTATTCATACTTCTTTCTCTTTACATGCGTAAATGTTGAGAATAATTCAATTATGTTAGCTCACACATTATGAGTAATTAATGTAGAGAGACACGGTTTATAAGAATTTTAGGCACAAGTGTGCCGTGAAGTTACGAAATGGGTGGGCGATATAGTGAAGAGCTAGCTTGTGATTTATTTAGAGAGGGGAACTGTGTAATTTTTTTATCTGAAAAAACTTGGGAGTTAAGGGATGTATTCAGTAAAAATGAAAGGCTTAAACAACCATTACTAGGGCATTTACAATCATCTTGGCAGCAATCCATTGAAGCCATCATCGCTGTTTTTTTATCACTATCATCAAGTAACATATGATCATGAGACATCATTGGCATTGTATTCGCCATATCCCCATCAACACAAGAAGCGCCAGAATAAGACATAGCAGTGCTTGCCATTGCTTGACCGATAAAGGCCACTAGCATCAGCATCACTATAACTATGTTGTTACGTACTGGTTTCATGCAATATTACTATTTGCGTTTCGTGTTAATCATTAAATGTACCACTATAGGGTCTTATCGCTTGTAGGCTAAGCTAGCAAAAAATAGGCTAGCTATAAACAAGACCCTATCACCTTACTTTTACTTTCATCAAAAAGTCAAAATACGTTAAAGCAAGTATATACCCGTTATCATTCAAGCACTCTGAAATACGCATCTTGATTGGTAACGGGTATAGGTTTATTACTCAGGAATATATTCAACAACTTCTAAGCCAAAACCTGACAACGAATGATATTTAGTTTGTGAGCTTAACAAACGCATTTTACTCACACCTAAATTCGCAAGTATTTGTGAGCCAACACCAACATTGCGCGAGCCAACATGACGATTAACTTCTTTTACCGTTTCGCCTGCATCAATTTTAGCATATTTTTCAACTAAATTAATTAATTCTGCTGGTGATTCATGTTTACCCAATAGCACTAAAACCCCGCCTTCTTTCGCTATTTTTTCTAAGGCACTTGCCATAGGCCATTTTGCGACACTTTCACGCTGGCTAAATAACAAATCTCTAAAAGTATTTTCTAAATGTACTCTTACTAGCGTAGGTTCATCAGCTTTAATTTCGCCTTTGGTTAAAGCAAAATGTGCTTGACCATCGATGGTATCTTTAAATACGATTAAATCAAATTCACCAAAAGCGGTCGGTAATTTACATTGTGATACACGTTCAATCGTTGTTTCTGTCTCATTTCTAAATTCAATCAGATCAGCAATGGTACCCATTTTTATACCGTGTTTTTCAGCAATGATTTCTAGATCTGGACGGCGCGCCATGGTGCCATCTTCATTTAAAATTTCAACAATAACCGCTGCCGGCTCTAAGTTAGCCATACGTGCTAAATCAACACTTGCTTCAGTATGTCCTGCACGGTTAAGTACGCCACCATCTTTAGCAATCAATGGAAAAATATGTCCCGGTTGAACAATACTTAAATGCGTCGCATCTTTAGCGACAGCAGCAAGTACTGTTGTAGCTCTGTCACCAGCTGAAATACCCGTTGTAACACCGGTCGCCGCTTCAATTGAAACAGTAAAATTTGTACTGAACTGTGCGTCATTTTTATCTACCATCAAAGGTAATTTTAACTTTTCACACTTTTCTTGCGTCATTGGCATACAAATAAGCCCACGACCATGAGTTGCCATAAAGTTAATTGCAGCAGGTGTTACCTTTTCTGCAGCCATGATAAAGTCACCTTCATTCTCTCGATCTTCATCATCCATTAAAATAACCATTTTACCTAAAGCAATATCGTCGATTATTTCTTGTGGGGTATTTAAATTCATTAGGTTCTCTTTGATTACTTGTTGTTGATTACTTATTTGATAATAATTTTAAAAATTTAGCTAAAAGCGTAAGTTATTTATTATTTAATAAAGCCTGACTTTTTCAATAAAGATTCAGTCACATTTGATGTAACAGCTGGCATTTCAGTTGCTTCTTTTGTAAGTAAACGCTCTAAATATCGTGCGATTAAATCTACTTCTAAATTAACTTTTGTACCCACTTTATAATGAGCAAAAATTGTTTCTTTCACCGTATGCGGCACAATAGTTAATCTAAATTTACTATTTGAACTTTCATCTAATGCATTAACGGTTAAACTTGTGCCATCAATAGTAACGGAGCCTTTTTCTGCAATATAATGAGCTAGATCTGCAGGCATTGAAAGCCAATATTCGATACTATTACCATTATTGGTAATAGATAAAACTTCACTCACACCATCAACATGCCCTGACACCATGTGCCCGCCAAAACGGGTACTTGCTAACATAGCTTTTTCTAGATTAACTTGCATGCCAACATTATAATGAGCAAAGCCTGTACGCTGTAATGTTTCATTTGACACATCAGCACTATAACTATTTTGATCAAATTCAACAACCGTTAAGCAAATGCCATTAGTAGAAATTGAATCACCCAATTTAACATCGCTCATATCAAGGTTATTACTAGCAATAACTAAGCGCGCTCCTTGAGCATTTATATTTATTGCTTTAATAGTGCCAATGGCTTCAATAATTCCGGTAAACATAGCTACTCTCATTTATTTTATAGTTAGATATATTATTTAAGCCTCTGTTGCAGAAATAATATCTATTTAGGCGCTTTCTTTTTCTAGTGTTGCTGTAATTCGAATATCACAGCCTACTTGGCGCACGTCGGTAATTGATAATGATTTAGCCTCTAGTAATTTATTCACATTCGGCATTTCAACTAAACTTTTACCCTCTGCCCCCATAAGTTTAGGTGCTTGGTATAAGATTAACTCATCAACTAAGTTTTGTTCGATAAAAGCTCCTGCTAAGCGAGCTCCCGATTCAATTAATACATCGTTCAAACCGCGATCTGCTAACAATATCAATAACGCAGCTAAATCAATATTGTCTTTCCCTGACTTAGTCTTAATCGTAGAAACTTGGACTTGTTCTACAAAATGCGGCCATTTATGAATGTTTTCAAGGCCTATTTCATCTAATTCTCTTCGAACTAAAATAACCGGCGATACTTGCTTAAAAAAATCTAACTCAGGTGTAAGCCGGTTACGACTATCAATAACAACTCTAACCGGTTGGCGAACCGTACCTTCAGGGTAGCTATCTTTTAATATTCCCAACTCAGACCAACGTACGGTCATTTTAGCATTATCAGTTAAAATAGAATCTGCACCCGAAATTACAGCACAGCTTTGCGCTCTTAATCTTTGTACATCGCATCTTGCGTCGCTTGACGTAATCCACTTGCTTTCACCACTTTTCATCGCAGTTTTACCATCAAGACTCGCCGCCAACTTAACCCGAACATAAGGTAAAGAGTGGGTCATGACTTTAATGAAGCCAAGATTTAGTGCTTTTGCGTCACTTTCTAAAAGCCCAAATTCAGCTTGAATCCCAGCTTCTTGAAGCATTGCTAGACCACGACCCGAAACTTCAGGGTTGGGATCAACCATAGCGGCAACAACCCGTTTTACTTTGGCATTAATTAGCCCTTGGGCACAAGGTGGTGTTCTACCAAAGTGACTGCACGGCTCTAAAGTAACATACGCGGTTGCCCCTTCAATAAGGTGAGGGTAATTAAGTTTAGCATCAAGTAATGCATTAACTTCTGCATGACCCTGCCCTGCTTTTTGATGAAAGCCGGTACCAATTACTTGCTCTTTACCGTCAAGTTTATTGACCAATACACAACCTACCCGAGGATTTGGTGATGTTGTATAGCGCCCTTGTTTAGCAAGCTTAATTGCTAAGGCCATGTATTGATGATCTTCTCTGCTATACATTTGATCACCACAAGTTGTTGTTAATTCTTCTTTTGTCGGCGATTTATTTACCAATTTTGCCTCTCCTTGGACTTTCTTTTCCTAGGCGAGCTATTTCATCAGCAAATTCACTAATATCTTCAAAGGACAAATAAACAGAAGCAAAACGCAGATAGGCAACTTTGTCTAACTCTTTTAGCTGAGTCATCAGCAAGTTTCCCAGCATTTCACTCGTAATTTCTCGCTCACCAGTAGCGCGCATCTGTGATTTTAATTTATTAATCGACAGTTCAACTTGTTCAGTACTAACCGGACGTTTTTCTAACGCTCTCATTAAGCCGCTGCGCATTTTATCTTCGTTGAACGGCTCACGTGTACCATCTCGCTTGATAATACGAGGCATAACTAATTCAGCTGTTTCAAAGGTTGTATAACGTTCATGACAAGCTAAGCATTGACGACGACGTCTGATTTGATGACCGTCTGAAACTAAACGAGAGTCTATGACTTTAGTTTCCTGTGCACTACAAAATGGACAAAACATGGTTTACCTGCGATACGTGAATAAGTTTCATACGACAAGTTCGAAAAATAAATACAAAAATGGCCGCTAATTGCGACCATTTTAATATAAATTCACAATAATTTGTGAATTACTTTAACTTAAAAAAACTAATGTTTGACTACTTGTATACAGGGAAACGTGAACATAATTCTTTAACGTTTGCTTGTACCTTAGCAATAGTTTCTTCATTGTTGATATCATCTAAAATATCACAAATCCAACCTGTTAGTGCTTTAGTTTCTTCAGTACCAAAACCACGACGACTGATAGCAGGAGTACCTAAGCGTAAACCACTAGTAACAAACGGAGAACGAGGATCGTTAGGTACTGAGTTTTTATTAACCGTAATGTGAGCTTTACCTAAAGCAGCATCAGCATCTTTACCAGTAATATCTTTATCTATTAAATCAAGTAACAATAAGTGGTTTTCAGTACCATTGGATACAACTTTATAACCACGGTCCTGTAATACCGCAACCATAGCTTTAGCATTATCAAGTACACTTTGTTGATAAACTTTAAATTCTGGTTGTAGCGCTTCTTTAAATGCAACAGCTTTCGCAGCGATAATATGCATTAATGGGCCACCTTGTCCGCCAGGGAAAACAGCACTATTTAATTTTTTGTAAATAGCTTCGTCATCACAGCCAGAAATGATTAAACCACCACGAGGGCCCGCTAATGTTTTATGCGTTGTTGTAGTTACTACATGTGCGTGTGGTACAGGGTTAGGATAAAGACCAGCAGCAACAAGACCAGCAACGTGTGCCATATCAACGAAGAAGTATGCACCAACACTGTCAGCAATTTTGCGCATACGTGCCCAATCAACAATACCAGAGAATGCAGAAAACCCACCAATGATCATTTCAGGCTTATGTTCATTAGCTAAACGTTCAAGTTCTTCATAGTCAATGTCACCTGTTTCAGGGTGAAGACCATACTGGAAAGCTTCATAAGATTTACCAGAAAAGCTTACACTAGCACCATGCGTTAAATGACCACCATGCGCTAAGCTCATACCTAATACTTTTCCACCAGGTGATACTAATGCTTGGAAAACAGCAGCATTAGCTTGAGAACCAGCATGTGGTTGTACATTGGCATAAGTAGCGCCAAATAACTCTTTTGCACGATCAATTGCTAACTGCTCAGCAATATCTACGTATTCACAACCACCGTAATAACGTTTGCCTGGGTAACCTTCAGCATATTTATTCGTTAATTGTGAACCTTGTGCTTCAAGTACACGAGGGCTACAGTAGTTTTCTGAAGCAATTAGCTCAATATGCTCTTCTTGACGCACAACTTCTTTGCTCATTGCTTGATATAGTTCCGCATCAAAATCGGCAATATTCATATCACGTGTAAACATGTTTTTCCCTTCTTCGCAAATATAAAAGTCAGCACTAGGCTGAAACGATATTTAAGCAAATAACAGGATTTACTTAAACATTCAAAAAAATAATGGCGGTATTTTGCCTGATTTTTACCTAGTTGTACACGGTAAAACAAGCTAGCCTTAGTGTATTTAGCACTGCTTTATAGCGTATTATTGTTAAGTGATTAAGGCTTAGTAGCCCAATAACAATTTTCACTAATAAAAAAAACTATACCGCAAGCTAAAAAACAATAGCACAGCAAAATATAAAATACAAAAACAACGAGTATACCGAATAATAATCAATATACATCATACATTTGGCATTATAAACAAAACAACTAAGAACTATGGTAACAAGTAATCATTAGATAGATAACAGCTCTGATAACTCTTTAACACGCTTTCTTTGAAACCAATGTGTTATTAACCACATGACAAGCAGAAAAATATTAATAACAAAAAAAGGCGGCCAAGGTGACTTTTCTGACTCTGTAATCGTTGCATAAATATACCAATTAACAAGAGGTAAAAATAACCAAAATGACAATTTGGTTAACCTAATATACTTAATAGACGACTCGACTCCGGCAATGGCATTGGCAATCGCTTTATCAGGACTATCAGAACTCTGCTGCCAAGTATGCAGTCGTATTTTTATTTCATAATAAACAAAAATTATTGACGCCACACTGCCAAATGATAAGTAAATAATACTTGCCGTGCCCCAGTCACCTTGGTAGACAGCAACTATTAACATAATAACAATTGCTATCGTAGCCAAAACATTCAACGACAACAAAAACTTAGCTTGTAAGGTTCGCTTTTTCGTTTGTTTTAATAATTTTTTAATATCTGTTTTTTCAAAAGGTTGATCTTGCCAATCTTGAGAAAGCCTTAGCCAATCCTCATCTAATGATAATTCATCATGTGATGGATTTTTTTTATCTAGCACTGGTGAAACACCTTCATTAGCTAATAAAGATGTATCAATATTGTTAGCTTCAACATCACCACTATGATCTGTATCTAGTTTGTTAGGCTCGACAGACGAGCTTTCATCACTTTCAAATGGTGTTTTATCCATTTTCTGCACCCTCCAACAACTTTGTTAATAATGTCTTAGCGCGTTGTAGCCTAACACCAACTAAATTGGGGGTTATCACTAAAACATCAGCCATTTCTTGATAGCTCATCCCTTCTAATGCAAGTGTAATCACTTGTCGTTGTTCAAGGTTAAGTTGTCTGATCGCTTGCGATAAACGAAACTGTCGTTGTGTTTGACTAAGCGCTTGATAAGGTGTTTTTTGTGTAGCTGCTACATATTCAGCTTCAGCACAGTTTTCTATATCAGCAGTTTTAACCGTTTTAACTGTTTTAGCGACATGCGTTGCTAATACATTATGAGCAATACGTGCAACAAAAGTTTTTACCGCAGAATCTTGCCTAAACTTTGGTAAAGCTCGCCAGATATTTAACGCTATATCTTGAAAAAGCTCATCTTGAATGGCAACTTTTGCTTCAAAACCCGTAATGATATGACGCAGCAATTTTTCATGCTCCGTCATCCATTGCGTAAATATTTTTTGATGATCCAATCCGCTTTCCTTACACTCAACAACACTGACTACAATAACATTGAGCGTAATACGTTATTAATTTGCTAAAATTTAACATAATAATTTCTTGTAGATCACCCTTTATTCGATCATTCGCGAAGTCACAGTCTAGCTTAATGCCATGACAACTTTTTCTGACTTCAGTTTTTTAGCTAACGCCAAAATGAAGGCTACGGTAATAGCAATAGTCACAGCACTAGTCGCAAAGACCGCCAACCAATTAACCTCAACACCTTTGAAAATATTTTCAATGATCATTGACTGACCTGCTATTGGTAACCAATTTAACCACTCTGGTCGATCATCCATCATTGAAACAACAAAAGGGATAAAGGCAGGAATACCTATAAGCATACCAACTGTTGATTGTGCTTCTTTAAAACTCTTCGTTTGAAACGCGACAAATAATTGGCAAGCCGAGGCAAAAAAACAAATAGGCAATAATAATAATAATAAAAGCGCTGCTGTTGATATATCTAAGCTAAAAGTCGCTCCAATTTTAGTTAAGTCAACAAAACCCACTGAAATCGACGTGAGTACTAATACTAAAACCACACCAATGATCGAAATGGTTGAAGAGCCAATCAACTTAGCTAATACTATTTTTAAGGTACTTACTGGCTGACACAGTAACATTTCAAGTACATTACGCTCTCGTTCTCCGGCACTTGAGTCAATGGCTACAGATAAGCCAGACATAAATGCGGCCATCATCAGATAAATTCCCAACATCATTGAAATCATAATAAAAGTAGCATCAGGTTTTGCGGTATCTTGCTCAACTAATTTAACTGGATTTAACAAACGTACATCCACACCACGCAATAGTAGCCTTTTATAACCAATTGATAATGAGAATTCTCTTACTGCATTATTAATTCTTCTAATTGGAGGGGTAACAGCTTTATCATTAAAATCTGCTTGTAAATGTAACTTAATCGGCTTTCCTTCCGCCATATTAATTGCATAATCGTCAGGAATATTAATAACAATATTGCGCTGTTCCCACGTTGCTTTTTCATCTTCAGGCACATCAGCAAAGTTTAATAAATTATTGTCAGCAAAGTGCATTATTAACTTAGGCGCGTATTCAACACCTGAAAACTTGACGTAAACAGGTGGTTCATCAACTAACTTTTCAATCATTATTTTTGACATCAAAACAATTGCCACCGGCGCTAAAAAGGCCATCATTAACGCCACTATTAAGGCTCGTTTATCACGAAAAGCTTCTTTATATTCTTTTAAAATAAGCGCTTTAAATTGAATGATATGTAAATTTAAGTTCGAGTTAACAATATTCACGCTGATACTCCTTCATCTGAGCCAATCAATTTAACAAATGCATCTTCAAGCTGTGTTTCACCGGCTAATTCACATAATTCTTGGGGTGTCCCTTGAGCAGCTAATCGACCATTAGCAACAATGATCACTCGATCACACAACGCAGCGACTTCCTGCATGACATGCGATGAGAATAAAATACAGTGTCCTTTTGCTTTAAACTTAGCAAGATGATTACGTAATATACGTGTACTCATAACATCTAAACCACGCGTAGGTTCATCAAGTACAAAGTTTTTTGGTTGATGAACTAATGCTTGAGCTAGTGTTACTTTCATCCGTTGCCCTTGTGAAAAACCAATTGTTTTACGGTGCGCTAACTCCTCTAAATCTAAATCTTCAATCACTTGCTGTATAGCATCTTTCTTAGTTTGTCCTGACATACCATGTAAGCTTGCAAAATAATCAATTTGCTCATATGCAGTAAGACGTTCATATAAACCAAATTTATCAGGAAAAATCCCTAACTTTGAACGTGCTTCTAGTGGGTTATCGGTGACATTAATGCCATCAATAGTGGCAAAACCTTCATCAGCAGAAAGTAAGCCATAAAGCGTACGTAGACACGTTGTTTTACCAGCACCGTTTGGCCCTAATACTCCGGTAATTTCACCATCTTTGGCAGTAAAAGATAGTCCATCTAGCGCTTTCACAGTATTTTTTTTATTTTTCTTATCAATAAATTGTTTATGTAAATTATTTACTTCAATCATTAGTATTTCCTTGTCTATGCCATTTAATGCTGTTGAAAACGCATTACTGAATGCCGTTAACGCTTGTCATAAAAGTCTCTTGAGGAACTTCTTTTAAACAAGACTCATCAAGTTTGTTAGGTGACTTACTAGTCAAGAATTCATTAATTATCCTATTTGCGCATGTATTCATTGCAACAGTATGTGAAGCATTTTCAACAATAATATGGTGGCTATTAGGCAAAGACTTAGCTGAATAATCGCCATTACTTGGTGGTGTTACTGGATCTAAATTTCCAGAGAGAATTAAAGTAGGAATGTCTGCAGTAACCGGTTGATAGAAGCTATCACTTGGTCGATATTGTGGGAACAGCGAACATATTCTGTCAAAAATAAGATCGCTAGAAACAGCATTATCAAAACTGTTCTTAGCATCTTTTGCTCTCATTTCTGCAGAAATTTTAGGAGCATCTTCATTACAAACAATATTAAAATGTAAACCAGTATACACCTGTTGCTCACCTTCAGTGCTAGCCATTAAGCCAATTAATGGCTCATAGTTACCTAAATAAGCTTGATTAATAATGAGCGGAACTAAAGATCGTCCTCCCATGCTATACAACTGCATACGTAAATTATTAGTAAATTTACTATCATCGAGCTTGAATTGTGTTGGCGTTCCTAACCGTGGATGTTGAATATCGAGGATTACAGGAGCTTTAGCTAAACGCGCTTTCACTTCGTCAAACTCATCGGCTACATTAGGAAAGGCTCTATTGCATGATTCACTTTTTTTGCAGTTTTCTATTAATAAATTAAATGAACGAGCAACACTTTGCCCAAATAATCCAATAGGTACTTCAATAGGGCCAACACTGTCTAATACAACACTTTCAAGTGATTCGGGAAACATTCGCATATAAACTAAAGCAGCACGTGTACCGTAAGAACCACCATAAACATTAAGTTTTTTATGATCTAAAGCTGCTCTAATACTATCAAAATCACGAATAGCATTTTCTGAATTAAACTGACTTAAATCACCTTCAAACTGGCTAATACAGTCAACAATATCGCTTTCTTTAAAGTCTTCTGTTAGCGTGCTATAAACACTTCCTTCTTCCTCTAAGTCACAAGATAGTGGATGACTTTCACCAGTTCCACGTTGATCAACTAAAATAATATCGCGTGTTTTACGTACTTCACGAAAGACTTGATTCAACCCTGTAGCAAGTTCTACCGCAGCTTGACCTGGACCACCTGCTAAAAACATTAAGGGTACCTTATACTCACTATCATCAATTGCTGGTAATACTGCGAAGTTAATTGTTATTTTATCACCATCTGGTTTTTGATAATTTTCAGGTACTTCGAGCTTGCCACATTTAACTTGTGAACGTATTTCACCTAAATGACAATTTTCCAACGTTAATCCATCAGTATTTGCCCAACTCATTGTTGTGATAGACAGTAAACTTAACGTTAATAATCTTTTCCAAGTTACTTTCATATTATATTTCCTTAATAAAGCGTTAAACACTTAGTCTCAATTCTTTTAAATTTATTACATAAAAAATAAAAAAAATTCAAAAATAAATAAATTTATAACAAAGATAAGCTAGTTATTAGAATCACACTTCCAATAAAACAACGCCATAACCAATTGATTAAAAATAATTTATACTAATACCATCATCCTGTTAACACAAAATACATTACATAAAAAACACAATAAATAATCGATAAATATAAAAAATAATAACAGGTTTTATTAAGCCTAAATTAAGTTTAAATAGTCATTCCCAAACGTCTGAATAAAAGATAACATTTAGATATTAATTTCCCTCTAATTACCTAAGGACCCCCCATGGAATTAAATCAATGGGTAGATGAGTTATTTGAAGTATTTGATGAAGATAAAGATGGTGTAATTAGCCGCTCTGAATTCGTTGAACTTATTGATGTGTTATTACAAGACAAGGGCATTCGTATGTGTGAGTCTATTTTTAATCGCTTTGATAAAAATCATAGTAATTCTATCTCTAAAGATGAATTAAAAGAAATGGTTATAGAATTAGCTCTGTAATTGTATTTGTAACTCCTTTCATACCTTAGCTCTCAAAAAGAGAGCTAAATATTTCTTTGCATACTTATTTGTATAGCGCTACCAACTTTTAGTTTCAAAATAGTTAATCTCATAATAATTTAAGCTGCAAGGCTAATAAAAAGGTAGAGTTATGACCAGTAAAGTATCTCACTATAGTAAAAATGAAGAGCTAGCTAATACCATAAGCCATGGCTTGGGTGCCTTACTTAGTCTTGTCGCATTATTTTTATTACTAAATAACTCGGTTACTAATACATCAGTAAGTTATTCTATTAGTAATCATACTATGCGCATTATCAGTTTTAGTATTTATGGTACAAGCTTGTTTGCACTTTTTTGTGCTTCAACGTTTTACCATGGTGTTACAAATGAGCGTTCAAAAAAGTTATTTAAACTGCTCGATCATTGCGCTATATATTTACTTATAGCGGGGACTTATACACCACTATTATTACTAAGTATGAAAGGTACTTTAGGTTATAGTTTAATGGCCGTTATCTGGTTTATTGCGTTAGGAGGGATATTCTTCAAAATTAAATTTGGTGATAAATATAAAAAAATATCGCTAGTTACCTATCTTGGTATGGGATTTATATCTTTTACTATCATAGAGAAGTTATACAATATTCTTCCTAGCAATGCCGTTAATTTATTAGCAATAGGTGGTCTGGTTTATGTACTAGGTGTTTTTTTCTATGTTCAAAAAAAGATTCTTTTTAACCATGCTATTTGGCACTTATTTGTTTTAGGCGGTGCAACTTGTCATTTTCTAATGATTTATTGGTATATTTAACCTGTCTACACCTGCATAAGCACATTAGGTAGCCCTATTTTTATACCTTTTTAACCAATCAATAAATTCATTAGCTGGAATAGGCTTACTGTAGATAAAGCCTTGAGCGACATCACAACCATTATTCAATAAATAATCAAGCTGATTCGATGTCTCTACTCCTTCTGCAATAACTTTCATTTTCAATGTATGAGCTAACTCTATTATTGATTTAAATATTTTTGCATCTACAGCATCATTGGCGACATTCTTAATAAAAATACGATCTATTTTCAAGAACTCTGCAGAAATCTGCTTTAAATTGAGCATTGACGAAAAGCCTGTACCAAAATTATCGACAACTAACGTGATCCCTTTTTCCCTCAATTTATCAAATATATCATTACTGTTTTGCGCCCCTTCAAACATGGCCATCTCTGGGATCTCTAACTCAAGAATATCAGCGCCTGAGTCTAATTCCAAAATAGTACTCTCTATCATGTCAATGAAATCACAATAATGTACCTGTTTCACGGATAAATTTACGGCTATTTTAATATCTAAAATACCATGTTGGCTCCAAAAATTAATTTGTTTTGCTGCCAACTTAAAAATTAATTTCCCCATAGGGATAATAAGTCCCATTTCCTCAGCCAAAGGAATAAAATCTGCTGGTAGGAGCAAACCTTTTTCTGGGTGATTCCAGCGAACGAGAGCTTCAGCACCAATAACTTGATTCGTCTTAAGATCGACTTGCGGTTGGTAATAGAGCTCTAACTGCTCCTCTTCAATCGCCTTTGCTAATTGCTTTTCTTCCGTTATCCTCAAATGAATTGATTCATCCATCTTTTGATTATAAAAATGATAACCATTGCGACCGTTTTCTTTTGACTCATACAAAGCGATATCTGCACACTTAATGATTTTTTCTTGATTTTTGCCATCATCAGGAAAAACAGCAACCCCTATACTACCTGCTGTGTGTACTGTATGACCATCAAGTTGAAAAGGTTGAGCTAATGATTGCAAACAACGCTCTGTTAGGGTGTTAATTGTTAACCCACTTTGTGTTTCAAGTGCAATAATCGCAAATTCATCCCCGCCTAATCGGGCCACAGTATCAGTATCCCTAACACAACCAAGTAAACGTTTCGCAACTTCTATTAATAATAAATCACCAATAGGATGACCCAAGGTATCGTTAATATCTTTGAAATGATCAAGATCAATCATTATTAAATTAACTTTTGTTTTCAACCTTGTCGCGGTAGCAAAAGCGATATCTAAACGATCATTAAATAAGTAGCGATTAGGTAGTTGGGTTAATGCATCATACTGCGCCATAAACTGCACCGCACGCTCTGACTCTTTTCGGTCGGTAATATCTTGTATTGCGCCAACAAATGAAATGGACTTATCTTTCATCGCGTTGATAATGATGTTGGCTGTACGAAGCTCTTCTTCATTGCCAACAAACCTAAATTCAAAGGTAATTTCTTTTCTAGGATGTTTAAGAATTTTACTAAATGCGAGCAAAGCTCCTTCCCTATCGTCTTCATGAATTTTTTTCATAAATTCATTAATTGGAATTTCTTGCTCTGCTAAATACTCAGTAATATTCAGTATTTCTAACGCTTGATCTGATAAAATAACATATTTAAGATCTAAGCTAAGTTTCCATCCTCCAATACTAGCGATCTTATTGGTTCTACGTAATTCTTCGGTACGCTCTTGTACTAATAATTCAAGATTCTCACTGAGCGATTTTAACTCAGAACTCTGATTATATAACTCTAAAAACACATTAACTTTAGAGATAAGAATATGATCTTCAATCGGTTTTTGAATATAATCTACCGCACCTGACCGATAACCTTTTAAACGATGCACTTCATCTTTATAAGCAGCCGTTACAAAAATAATAGGAATGGTATTCGTACCCAAGGTAGAGCCTAATATTTCAGCAGTTTCATAGCCATCCATTTCAGGCATATGTGCATCTAATAAAATAAGCGCAAAATCATGCTCTAGTGTTAACTGTAACGCTTCTGCACCTGAACTTGCTTTGATCACCTCGGCCTTTACTTTCTTCAAGAGTAATTTTAAAGCAACTAAGTTCGCAGGTGTATCGTCTACAATAAGTATCTTAGGTGTACTATCAACATTCATATAGGTTTCCAATTCGTTAATTCTAACAACTTAGCTGAAATATCTTGTAGAGGGATAATATGATCAGCGTAACCTGCGTTTATAACACTTTCAGGCATTGATTTAGCTTCAGCCGTTTCTGGTGCTTGTACTATAACTAAACCACCATTATTTTTAACCATCCTAGCACCTTCCGTGCCATCTGAGTTTGCACCGGTTAAAATAATAGAAATTAAGTTTTCTCGATAATATTCAGCAGCTGTTTCAAAAGATACGTCTATAGAAGGACGAGAGAAACAAACTTTAGGATCCACATTTAAAGCAAACTTACCATTATCATCAATTAATAAATGATAATTAGGCGGCGCGGTATAAACATGATGAGCTTTAGGTAAAACTTTCTCTTCTGCATCTATAACGCTTAACTCAGTATTGTTATCTAAAACGGTTGATAACATGCTAATTGCATTAGGAGATAAATGCGATACGACAATAATAGGCAGTGGAAATTCCTTAGGTATTCCTGATAATATTTTGCAAAGCGCGTTAACACCGCCGGTTGAGCACCCGATAATAACAGCAATATAAGAAGTCATTTCAAAATCCTTTTCGTTCAACCTATGGTTGGTAATAACTTATGATAAATTTTATTTACTTTCGATATTGTGGTGAATTGTTCTTTTTGCTTAAAAGCACGTAAGGACTCTTTCGTACCTAAACACAGAAATCCACTACGCACTAAACTTTGATAAAATAGAGCAATAGATCGATCTTGTAATGTTTCATTAAAATAAATCATAACATTCCTACACAAGATTAATTGCATTTCACCAAAAACACTATCCGCTGCCAAGTTATGTTCATTGAAAACAATATGTTCCAAAATACAGTCCGCCAACTTTGCACGAGAATATCGAGAATGATAATAATCAGAAAAAGAGGCTTTCCCTCCCATTGCTTGATAGTTTCTCGTATAATCAGGAACACGCTCTAAAGCAAAAATACCACTTTTAGCAATATCTAAATTTTTTTTATTTATATCCGTTGCATAAATAGTAGAGCGTTGTAATAGCCCTTCTTCATGTAGCAATATCGCTAATGAAAAAACTTCTTCACCTGTTGCACAACCAGCGATCCATATATTAAGTCGTGGATAGGATTTCAGCGCCGGTAATACATAGGTTCGTAAATCTCTAAAAAAGTCAGGATCTCGAAACATTTCAGTAACAGTTACCGAAAAATGATCAATCACTTCCTTTAAAAAATCGTCTTCATGTAAAACTTTATGAATCATATCGCTAATAAATTCAACTTTACTATTATTTTTTAATAAGCGTAAACGTCGTTTTAAAGAGGCATGAGTGTAATCTTGATAATCGTAACCATATCGAAGTTTAACCGCCTGAAGGAACAATTGAATTTCAATATCTTCAATACTAGTAGCCATCCTTTACTCCTATAGTTATAGCCAAGCTCTCATCATTGATAATAATTTATCCATATTAATAGGTTTAGATAGATAATCACTAGCTCCTGAGACCATACTAGCCTCACGATCGCCTTTCATCGTTTTTGCAGTAACCATTAATATAGGCATATCAGCATACTTCTCTTTACTACGAATAATTTTTGTTGCTTCATTCCCGTCCATGCCAGGCATCATAGAGTCCATTAACACAATATCAACCTGAGGATTTTGTTCTAACATTGTTAAGCTTTGCGCGCCGTCTTTTGACATCAGTACTTTCATGCCTTTATCACTTAACGCTCTTGATAATGCAAAAGTATTTCTCATATCATCATCAACAACGAGTACTGTTTTACCTTCAAGCGCAGTTTCATAAGCAGGGTTTGCATCGGTATTATAATTTGGATACTTATCAAGTGCATGTTCAGAAGAGGCTTTCCCTTGATTTTCTTTAACACTATCTAAAAACAACATAACTTCGTCTTGTAACCTTTCGACAAAACTACCGTCTTTTAATATTAAGCTATCCGTAAATTGTCTTAACACTCTCACTTCTTCATCAGATAAATCTTTCGATGAATAAATAACAACTTGCGGCATTGGCTCTTCAGACAAAGCATTAATTTTTTCTAGTAATTCTGTACCATTAATATCAGGTAAATTAAGTTCTAAAATAATACAATCAATATTATGCTTTTGTAATTGTGTTAAGGCCTCTTCCCCTGTGGCTGCCTCAAAAACCTCTATCCCTTCTTTTGTCTGAAATTGCTCACACGCAAAACTCCGTGTTTCAGGCTCACTATCAATAATTAATACGCTTTGTAATTCATTATTACAATTAATTGAAAAACCATGAATTGCTTCATCTATTTGCTCTCGGGTAACCGGCTTAGTAAAGTAATTTGCTCCACCTATGGCTTGTGCTCTTAGTGCGGCATTAGAAGCTGACATAAAGTGAACAGGTATGTCGTGTGTTTTAGCAATAGCATTTAATTGTTTATACACTTCAATACCATCCATTTGAGGCAACTCGACATCAAGTACAATCCCCATAGGTTGTAATAACTTAGCCAAGCATAAAGCGTCATATGGATTGCCGGTCGCAATTGCTTTAAAGCCTTGCTTATTTATCCGTTTAACTAATATTTGCGCAAAATGAATATCATCTTCTACCACCAAGACAACTTGATCATTTTCTGTTAAATTTTCACGATCATCGTCAATAAACAGATCGATATCGGCTAATAATCGATTATCTTCATCTAATTCAACCTTAGTTTCACTCTGTACATCAGGTTGTATGTAATCATCATTTAATGGAATATTAACGTTATCTAGTGATACCTTATCTTGAGTATTAATAAGCTCTTTTTCATTCTGCTGTTCTTCAGTAATTAAATGTCTAGGTAAAATAAGGCTAAACACACTGCCTTTACCTTTTTCGCTTTCAACACAAATAACTCCATTAAGTAATTCCGCAAACTTTTTAGAGATTGAAAGACCTAAGCCTGTACCTCCATATTCTCGACTAGTTGAGCCGTCTTCTTGACGGAACGGTTCAAAAATACTTTGTAAATGTTCATTATTAATACCAATACCGGTATCAATAATGGCAAATTGCACTGGCTCAGTTATATCTTCATCGATATTATTAGGCAGAGACTCTGGAATTTTTATTGATAAAGTGACACTACCTTCTTTAGTAAACTTAATAGCATTAGCGATCAAGTTATCCAATATTTGTACGATTTTATCTACATCTGATGTGATTGATTTGGGTAGGTTTTCATCTAATGTTACATTAAAATCAAGCTTCTTTTCTGCCGCTACATGTTTAAAAGAGCGCTTAATACTATGACTAAGTTCATCTAACATGATCGCATTGCTATGAATATACATTTGTCCTGCTTCAACTTTAGACAAATCTAAAATTTCATTAATTCGATGTAATAAAGAGGTACCACTTTCATGGATAATTTCAGCAGCTTCGACATTATCTTCATTAAGATCACCATCATCATTTTCTGCTAATGATTTAGACAAAATCAATAAACTATTTAATGGTGTTCTTAATTCATGAGACATATTGGCAAGAAACTCAGATTTATAGCGACTCGATTGTCTGATTTCTTCTGTTTTCTGTTGATTTTCAGCTAATGCTTTTTCTAACGCTTTTTGCTGCGCTTGAATTTCTTTATTATGCTCAGATAGTGTTTGGTTAATTTTACGTTGTTTTAATTGTGCACGTTCTAATTGTAGTGTTTTCTCTTCTAAGCCTCGACTATTTTCAACGAGCTCTTCGTTAATAACTCTCAACTCTTCTTCTGATACTCTTAACTCTTCTTCGGAAGCTCTTAACCCTTCTTCAGATAATTGCAATTGCTCAGCTTGACGTTTGGTTTCTTCTAATAATGTTTTCGCATTAATAACTTGGTTGAGTTTCTCTAAACTGAGTGCAATCACAGGTATGATTTCTTCGAGCAACTCATGATTTAGTTGCGATAAAGCATCAAAACTTGCTATTTCAATAACGCCTAGTAAGTTATTTCGATAAATAACAGGTAACACGATTAATGTTGCGGGTTGCGAATCACCTAATGCAGAGGACACGGTAATAAAATCTTCAGGTACAGGAGATAAAATTATATTTTGCTGCTCAAAGGCTGATTGCCCAATAATGCCTTCCCTTAATTTGAAGCTTGTTTGAATACTTTCCTTCTGAACAAAGCTATAGCTAGCTTCTATTTGTAAAAGCTCTGCTTCAGGTTTATAAAGATAGAACACGCCAACCGCTCCGTTTATTAATGGCGTTAATTGATCAATAACCTCTCGACAAAAATCATCCAAGGTGTCAGATTGTTGAGCTTTTTCCGAAATACGTGCAATTTGTGTTTTTTTCCAGTTTTCATCTTCGGTTTTCAAGGCTGATTGCTGAAATATGCTAGCAGCTTTAGTTAAGTGCCCAATTTCTCCTGCTTGATTCGATTCTTCTATATTAATAACAGATCCACCAGATGCAATTTTTGTCATCGCTTCAGTAATATTCTTTAATGGCTCTGTAATTGATTTTTCAGTTTTTTTACCAATAAAGAACGCCGTACCCAACCCCGTTAATAGCAATAACCATTGTATTGCATTCAGTTGAGCCACTGAATAAGCATTATCTTTTGCGATCATCGCAAGCTGTACTCGTTCACTTTTGGCCAATCCCCCATCACGTCTCCCTTCTTCATTTCGCTCACCGGCAAGTAACCCGAGTATTTTCTCTGTAAGCGGCATAACTTCAGTGGCAAGTAAATAATTAGTCATATTCCAACGTTCAGAGCGACGAATATCAAACATTTGTTCAGGTAATGGAGTAAAAATTTCACGTGAGGCTGTTAGCTTTTCAAAGGCACTTAGTTGCTCTGGTAACATTAAATATTGAAGCTTTTTGAGCATAGTAAACTCTTCAGTATTACTATGCCATTGGGTTTGAAACAATTGATAGTGCTCTTCTTGCCCGGTAATAAGAAATGACTGTAATTCATCAAAAGTTGAACTTAATGTATTCCTAAAATCAGACATAGTACCCAGTAATCGAGCACGATCTTGCAATGTAGCAGATTGAAGTTTTATCGCTTCCTCTGGATCACGTAATGAATTGGCAATTGACTCATCAATAAAGGCCAATGCTTTTAGTGCCGGCTGGTCATCAATACGAGCACTTCTATCTATAGCTCTTGCATCTGCTCCACTTAAAACGAGTTTTTCTGCATTGATTAATAAGATACGATAGGATTTTACGACTCTTTCTAAGTCTTGTAGTGCTGAACGTTCACTTGAGGTTAAATTTTGCAAGCGATATAAGTTAATCACTTTCACTACTTCATCTAAAGCAACCTCAGCTTGATTTTTTCTACTAGCCGTTTTACGAAGTAAATAGTTTTTATAGTGATGAATAAATCCATTATATCCTAATAAAACACGCATTTTTGAGGCTATTTGCTGTTTACCTGAAGTTGCAGAAGCATTTACATTATCAAGAAAAGTTAAAGCTTCAATAGCGGTACTATCATCAACTTTTACTTCTTTATCCGTTATTTCTGGTGTATTACCTTCATTTTCAACAACTTTAATAAGCATACTATTTTCAGAATAATGAGTAATAACTTGGCTAATAATATCAACCGCCAGCAGCTCTTCATCACTCATTGGATACTTTATATATTCATCTAAAAGCGCGCGTGATTTATTAATGGACTCTTCAAAGGCTTGGTGAGACTTATCATTACCGCGCAATACATAGTTTTTAAAATTATGTATCATCCCCCCGTAACCCATCGAAGCACGAAGTGCTGTTAATATGGATATTTTTTGTACGCTATCAGGGACATGATTTTTTTCAGAATCAATCATAAGTGATATAAAACGAAACATGTCTGATTTAATTGGGTTAGCTTGCTCAATTAGAATTTTATTAGCAGGCTTTTCTTCCAAGGTATGACCGATATCTTCAACCTTTTGCTGTATCTGTTTGAATTTTTCTAAATATAGCTTTACTTCGCTCCACTTCTCAATACTTTCTTGAGACTCCCATTTAGTTGACAAAGAATCTATTTTTATCGTTGTTAAATCAATAACTTCCCAAGTATTATTTCTATCTTTTTTGAACCTTTCATTACCGGTAATTAACCAACCACCAAGAGAAGCCAACGAGCTATTAATCCCCGTTAGCATGAAAGAACTCTTTTCTGTTGAGGGCATTCTTTCTTCAACAATTTCTTTCGTTGTTTTATTTATAATATTCGTCAGGATTAACGTTGTGCATACAGCCGCAAATAAAATGGCACTAATAGCAGAAAAGCCAAAAATTAAATTTTGCTTAATCGTCATACGGTTATTAGCTTTGGTCACAAAAATTTCTCTTTAAATGATTATTTAGGAATAGTAAGTAATAAGGATAAGTTTTTACTGTTATATTACACTAAGTCGATTGTGTTATTTCAATCTCAAAAAATTTATTCAACTTGTAATTATCAGTAATAAATCAACTTTTATACTAAAGTTGCTAGAAGAAACCTTCATGCTTTGATTTTAGAGTATGTTATAAACACTATTCTGTCTAGGCAGTGTCTTTGATCATACAGAATACTTTCACATACAAGGCAATAATTAAGAAAAGTTATTTAACTATTAATGGTAGCATAATCAAATCACTTTACTGTTTGTTGGCTTTATACTTAGCTAAAATTATTATCCCCCAGAATATGGACAATAAAAAGCCTGTCGTTAATAGAATAACGACAGGCTTTTCTTTTAATGCTACAAGACATACTGAAATTATTTAATTACAGTACTTTAGCGATAGATTGTGTTAAATAATTCACATTATCAGGTGAAATTCCCGCAAGACTAATACGGCTTGAGCCAACAATATAAATACTGTATTCATCTTGTAAACGTTGTACTTGCTCTTTATCAATACCTAAAAATGAAAACATACCATTTTGTGTGGTAATAAAACTAAAATCACGAGTTACGCCATTAGCAGCTAATTGATCAACGAGTAATTGACGCATGCCGTTAATACGATCACGCATTTCTTTTAGCTCGCCATGCCACTGAGTCGTTAGCTCTGCGGAGCTTAAAATTGTTTCTACAATAGCAGCACCATGTGCAGGTGGCATAGAATAATTCACACGTACCACAGAAAGTAACACCGAGTTGATAATGTCAGCTGCAATTGCACTTTTACCAATGATAGAACAAGCCCCAATACGCTCACGATACAAGCCAAAGTTTTTCGAACATGAGCTACAGATAATCATTTGCTCAACGGTATCAGCCATCAATCTTAAACCGAAAGCATCTGCGTCTAAGTCTTGACCAAAGCCTTGATAAGCCATATCCACAACTGGCATAAAGCCAACTTGTTTAGCTACCTCTGCCACTTGTTGCCATTGTTCTTGATTTAAGTCCATACCGCTAGGATTGTGGCAGCATGCATGTAATAACACAGCATCATCTTTAGATACTTGTTTTAATGCTTCAAGCATACCGTCAAAATCTAACGTTTTATTTTCATAATCGTAATAAGGATATGTTTTAACTGTTAAACCTGCTGCAGTAAAAACACCTTGATGGTTTGCCCAAGTAGGGTTACTTACCCAAATAGTAGCACCAGGAGTACAAGATTTAATAAATTCGCCTGCGGTACGCAAGGCGCCAGTACCGCCAGGTGTTGATACAGTGCGAATTCTATTTTCACTAATAACTTTATGATCACCCAGCATAAGTGAAGTCATTTTTTCATTAAATAATGCAGATCCGGCAGAGCCTAAGTAAGCCTTGCTTTTTTCATTTTCTAAACGAAATTTTTCAGCTGCTTTTACACAAGATAAAACGGGAGTACGGCCATTTTCATCTTTATAAATACCCGCGCCAAGATCGATTTTGTTGGCATTGGCATCTGCTTTAAATTTGACAGATAAACCTAGGATAGGGTCTGGTGGTAACTGCTTTAACTGCGAAAACATAAGATTAATACCTTTCTAATTACAATGGTTAATTATTTAAAATGACAATATAAATAATTATACCTCAAGCTATTTGAATAATCATGCACTAATATTGAATATAAATATTTATATTTGTTTAATAAAAATATATCGTTGATGAATTAGAATTGAGAGGTTATTTTGAAGAGGTATTCTACGATAAAGCGACAAAGATAATAGCACTTGTTTTACTGTGTTATAGTAATTGAGTATAAACTATAGAATGGTGCCCCGACCCGGATTTGAACCAGGGACACGAGGATTTTCAATCCTCTGCTCTACCAACTGAGCTATCGGGGCATT